>JAICUC010000237.1 GCA_025936075.1 Nitrospira sp.
CACGGGCACGCCGGCCTCAGTCAGTTGCAATAGGTGGAGGATCGACTCTTTGGTGCCGGAAGTGTTCTCGATTCGTGTCCGCTTATGGAGGAAGTAATCGGTCAGACCGGCGAGAATCCAGAGAGGAAGGATGAAATAGAGCAGATAGTGCCGAACAAGCAGCGCCGGATTGTCCATGGCGACTTCTTATCTTATGCAAGATTCGGCCTCGCATGCTCAAGAATCGTTCAAGGACAGATGTGTCCATCCGAATCCTCTCCGCCGGATCCTCTCCGCACTGAGAAAAGCTGTCCGGACATGGACACATCGCGCGGTATTTCTGGTCGGCTAAACTCTTGTTTAACCTCTCAAGGAATATAAACCGCCGGTCTGTCTCTTGCAGAACTAAAAGAATGAACACATATAATGAGGACAAAAACCATATGAGAAGAAAACGACATATGAAGAGAACACGAGGGAGGAATCCGATGACGGCTCATCTACCGGAAAAAGAGGGATATCGTACAAATACGCAAGATTTGGATTGGGAAGAGGAACGAGCTGAGTTTGATAGTCATGGAGAAAATATCGGCGATGTGCAGCGAGTGCTGTCCGCCATAGCGGGGATGGCTTTCCTTGCCTCCGGGTTGTCTCGCCGCAACTGGTCGGGCGCGGCGCTGGCTACGGTGGGAGGAAGCCTTCTCTATCGAGCGGTAAGCGGCTATTGTCCGGCGTTCGGAGCCTTGGGAATCGATACGAGCGACGACAATCGGTCGGGCCGGCCGAGCGATACGAATCGATTGGGCCGTCGCAAGGTGCATACGGACCGCGCGACAAAAATTCAACGGGCGATCGAAGTCAATCGTCCGCCGAATGAAATGTATCGATTTTGGCGGTCATTGGATAATTTGCCCCGCATCATGAACCATCTTGATTCGGTACAGGTCATCAATGATCGACTGTCCCACTGGGTGGTGAAGGCGATGCCCGGTGTCCCGAAGGTAGAGTGGGATGCTGAAATCATCAACGATGTGGAGAATCAACGCCTCGGATGGAGGTCTCTGGAGGGTGCCGATGTCGACAATACCGGTTCGGTGGAGTTCAAACCGACGGGTGATGGACAGCGGACTCGGTTGATCGTGACGCTGCAGTATGAGCCGCCGGGAGGTGAGTTGGGCGCGGCTGTGGCGAAGTGGTTCGGAGAGGACCCGAATACGAAGATTGCTGAAGATCTGCTGCGATTCAAAGAAGAAATGGAGAAGGGTGTTTTTTCTCAGGTCGGCGGAGAACAGAAGGCGTAGGCGTTATGCCTAAGGAGGCCCGCAGTATATGTGATCGCTATGACCTCATCGTGTTGCCGGACGATCATGTGAGGGGGGGCGGAGCGGCGTCGGTGACCGTTATGACGTACTGCGATTTCGAATGTCCCGACTGCAGACAAGCCCAATCTCTCATGAGCGGATTGCGTTCTCGATTCGCGGACCGTGTGCGGTTCGTGTACCGGCATTTCCCCATTTTGAAGAAACATCCGCATGCACAGCTCGCAGCGGAAGCCTCTGAAGCCGCCGCTTTGCAAGACCGCTTCTGGCCCCTGCACGATTTGCTGTTCCAAAACCAAGCACATCTCGATCTGGATGATCTCTATGTCTATGCCGCGATGGCCGGGTTGGATGTTCCGCATTTTAAAGACGACCTCCACGCAGGAACCGGAATATTGAAAATACGGCGCGATGTGCAGTCCGGCCATCGGTGTGGAGTACAAGGGACGCCTACGTTTTTTGTGAATAATGTGTTGGTGTCGGACAGCCAGGAACTGGAGCAAACGGTATCGAGTCGAGTCAAGAAACAATAATTGCGACTGAAAGTGCGGACGCTTGAGTCCTCATCCTAACAAGTCGGGAATTCGATTGGGCAGGGGATTGAAAGAAGGTCTGTCCGTTAGGGGACATCTTGTCTCTTGTAAACTCACTTATCGCGAACATACCCCTCCATTCCCGAGATGAGTGAATCGGCGGGAGATCGGCGCCTACTCTAAAGTCCTGTCCTTCAACGGATGGGCGCCAGCAAAGGGGGCAAAGCCAAGTCCCCGGGGCCCATGATTTGCATCGCCGGTTGAACGAGACCCCCGGAAACTGGGTGGGGGATAGATCCTAACCAAGGCTACTCACCTTATCCAAGGAGCATTCCATGTATCGCATGCTATTCGTAGGTTTTTTAATGGTTGTCGCCTTGAATTTCTCTACAGGAATGGCCGGGGCGCAAATGGATGTGCAATCAGATCCTTCAGGATCAACATTGGACTCAAAAGCGGATACGCAAACGTTTTTGACGATTGCGGCGGAAGAGCAGCAAGTCGCGATTGCGCTTGGTCAACTTGCTGCAAAGCTGGCAAGCAGCGAAAAAGTGAAGAATTTCGGCTCAAAGATGGTGGAAGATCACAAGAAGGTCCGCCGAGAGGCAGAGGAACTGGCATCAAAACATAAAGTGTCCTTGCCTACGAAACTCACTCCGGAAGACAAAAAAAAGGTAGACGAAATGTCGAAATTATCCGGCTATGAGTTCGATCGCGCGTACATGACTTTTACCCTGCAGAACCACGAAACGAATTTGGAGGAATTTCAACGTCATGTGGATACGATGAGATACCCGGATCTAAGGGAATGGTTCTCTTCCACTCTGCCGGTCTTGAGAGCTCATCGTGATCAGGCACGGCTGGTCAAAAATTCTCTGCAAACGAATCCGTGATTCGCTATCCCGAGCCAGTGACGAGGCTAGGAGCCCGTCCGACATTACCTTCGTGGCGAGGCGAAGGAGGTGCCTGCAGATGCGAGGCCACAGGCGGCGAAAAACCGGAAGCGTATTCGCTGGAATACGGTGAGGATTTTTCGGGGTCGAGAACAAAGCAGATGTCGGTACCTCGTTCGCCGCAGTTGAAAGGTCAATGTCGGACAGGCTCCTAAGCTTGAGAAGTGCATTAGGATCAGCGCGAGCAACCCCGTCTTCTCGCTCATGCCCTTTCCTTTGACGGCTCTGTAAAAGCACTCATTTCTCGGGAATCTGCTAGTCGCCTGCCGATCCCATAGACGGTACAAGAAAGAAGATCATGTTGTCACACAGACAGCGTCTACGCGTCGACACCGATGTACAGACAATGAACATCCGACTTAAACCTATTCAGGAACAGGTTATCGTGGTCACCGGTGCTTCAAGCGGCATCGGTCTCGTGACGGCTCGTATGGCGGCTAAGCGCGGTGCCCGTTTGGTGCTGAGTGCCAGGAATGAGACAGCGCTTCAGCAGGTGGCTCAAGAAATCAACGGTCATGAGGCGAATGGCGGTGAAGCAGATTTCGTAGCGGGAGATGTCGCCGATGAAGTCGTGGTTCGGCGTGTGGCGGACCGCGCAATCGACCGTTTTGGACGGATCGATACATGGATCAATTGCGCCGGTGTCTCGATTTACGGACGTATCATCGATGTATCTCTGGAAGATCAACGTCGGTTGTTCGAGACGAACTTCTGGGGAGTCGCCATCGGATCGCGCATTGCGGTGGGGCATCTTCGCAAGAACGGCGGAGCGCTCATCAACATCGGTAGCATCCTGTCCGACCGCGCCATTCCACTCCAAGGGATGTACTGTGCCAGCAAACATGCGGTCAAAGCCTATACCGATGCGCTGCGTATGGAAGTGGAGCATGATGGCCTGCCGATCTCGGTCACGCTGGTGAAGCCCGGAAGCGTCGATACTCCGTACGCCGAGCACGCGAAGAACTATTTACCGAATGAGCCGAAAAATTCGCCTTTTGCTTACGCGCCGGAAGTAGTCGCCGAGACGATTCTCTACTGCGCGGAGCATCCTGTGCGGGATGTCTTTGCCGGAGGTGCAGCGAAAGCGGTGTCGATGCTCGGCAATCTCGCGCCGAGACTGACGGACCGAATCATGAAACATACGATGTTTACCGCTCAGCAGAGCGATCAAGCCGATCAAGACCGGCTGGACAACGGCCTCTATAGCTCCGCGGGAGGATTGCAAGAGCGCAGTGGCCGGGCTCTCTATATTGCGGAATCCAGCCTCTATACACAGGCGTCACTCCATCCGATGGTGACCGGGGCGGTCGCGGCTCTCGCCGTTGCGGCTCTGATCTCCATCTTTCGACATGGAGGGTCGAAAAGTTTGAATGGACATGGCTATGGCATGCGACCGCCGCAAAGTCGGACGAATCAAGATTTTTGGTGAACGGCCGGACAGCGGGCGAGTCGAAAAGAGAGAAAGAAAAAGAGCGACATGATTACGCCGGACAGTATCGCAAAATCATTTCTGTGTGTCGCCGTTCTCGTTGGCCTCTCCACCCTGACGGGTTGCCAAACGGCACAAAAGGAAACGGAAACCTACGGCGGCGGACACCGAAAAGCCGAGGCTCCATCCGCCAAAGAAGTGAAACAGGCGATGGACACCGTGAAGTCACGGGCGGATAAGGACATGGCTGCGGTGCTGGCGGAGTTGGAAGACTTAAAACCCAAACCTCTCATTTCGCTCTCCGCCGAGGAAGCACGGGCGCAACCCACCCATGCCGATGCCGTGGCGGCATTACTGCAGGAACGGAAGCAAAGTACGGCCCCGATGCCGATTGGAAAGACCAAGAATCAGACGATTCCCGGTCCGGGAGGTGCTATTCCGATCCGCGTCTATACTCCCGAAGGCAAAGGCCCGTTTCCCGTGATTGTGTATTTTCACGGAGGAGGATGGGTGATTGCGACGATCGACACGTATGACTCGTCGGCACGGGCGCTCGCGAAAGCCACGGATGCCATCGTGGTGTCCGTGGAATACCGCAAAGCTCCTGAGCACAAGTTTCCGGCGGCGCATGAGGATGCCTACGCAGCCTATCGATGGGTGTTGCGAAACGCCGACAGCTTCGAGGGAGATCCTTCCATGGTCGCTGTGGCTGGTGAGAGTGCCGGGGGCAATTTGGCGGCTGCTGTGTGCCTGATGGCGCGGGCGCGCGGGGAACTGTTGCCCGTCTATCAAGCCCTCATTTATCCCATAGCCGGCTATGACTTCAACACCTCATCCTATCGCGAAAATGCCAACGCCAAACCGTTGGACAAGCCGATGATGGCGTGGTTTTTCGAAAAGTATTTGAGAGAGCCGGCGGATGGAAAACACCCATGGATCGATCTGGTGAATGCCCGCGACGTAAGCGGACTCCCGCCTGCCACGATCATTACGGCTGACATCGATCCCTTGCGATCGGAGGGAAAACGCTATGCCGAACGTCTCCTCGAAGCCGGCGTTCCGGTATCGTATCGAAATTTCAAGGGAGTCACGCACGAGTTTTTCGGAATGGGAGCCGTCGTGGGAGACGCGAAAAAAGCCGTGCGATTGGTCGCCAACGGTATGAATTGGTCGTTCGACGATCCGGTCTTTTCCCGCGATGACGACAGAGTGGAGCGCTCCGGTCGAAATGTGCAAATTGAACCGTTGCAGGATTAGGTCATGTGCAGTACGCAAGCAATTCAAGAGGAGAATGTCATGTCGAGGGTCCTGTCAGTAAGCCTGATAATGTGTGGCGCTGTAGGGTTCGCTGCGTCTGTATTCGCGCAAACCGTCAAAACCGACGCTCACTCATTCCTTGAGCAGGCGGCGGAAGGACAGCAGATCGAAATATCGTTAGGTCAACTCGCCGCCCAACGTGCGGTGAACGAACAAGTCAAGGACTTCGGGGAACAAATGGTCGAAGACCAC
>JAICUC010000007.1 GCA_025936075.1 Nitrospira sp.
ACGATTTCGTCGAGCGGATGATGTGGGTCAATCAGCTCGACCGACTCCACGGCACCCCATGTCCCAGGCTGATCCAACCCTGTGCCGCGTAATACTTCCTTCGCATAGCGAGCCAAATCAGAGTAGACGGATTCCTGATAGGCATTCGCCTTTGCATGCCGTGCCAGTGTGGGCGCCAGAGGATCGTTCAAGCCGGAGGTCTGACCACAGAGTTCGCTCCACAGATTCACCGGAGGCCGTTGGCAGGCCTCCTTCAAGTCTTCACCGATCGCCCGCAGTTCCGGTAATTGAGACGACAACAGGCGCGTCATCTGCTTTTCCAACGTCCGAATACTGACGACTTGGCCGACGTTGGTCTTGGCCGCAAGAGGAAGTAGGTAACGGGTGACATCAAAGGCGCGTGCCGCGATCGTCCGTTGATAATCGGCCTGTTTCATGGACTCCGGACGGGGGTCCCGGTCAGAGAGATACGCGATCAAGGGATCGTGCAGCAATCGATAAATTTCAGACAGACTGCGGAGAATGCCTTCATAGACCGCCTCGGTTTCGCTCCCGCGAATCTGGCCCGGTACAAACCACCGGCTCGAGGCAAAATTTTGATAGCGGCTCGATTTCGCCTGGCCGTCCCAGAGCGGCTCGTCCTCCAAGCGTATGGCGGCGAGTTCCGAGATCTCTTCACAACAGATAATGACGTGGCCGAGATCGGCGATTGACGCATGACCGTAATCGAAATAAAACTGTTCCCAGAACTTTTCCGAGGAATGTCCATGAACCCATCGAATGCTCTGTTCGATGGAATCGGGCGATCGACTGTAGCGCGCCAGTGCGTATGCAGATTTCTCCGGCGGCATGGGCGCGATGGCCACGACCCGGCGACCTGATTGATCCTGACTCATAGACTATCGTTCACATCGTTTCAAACTATAGGCCGCGCACTATACCTCTCACATCAGTATGGCGCAAGCTGCTGGTCCGTTGACTTGCTGCAGAAGCCGCCGCTATAGTCCGCGCAAACTACGCCGTATTGAACATGCCTTACTAAGGAGATGACCGGGTGTCAATAATCAAGGGCATCAAAGGTGTCAAAGATCTGTTACCGGAAGAAACGCCCCGCTGGCGCCTCATCGAAGAGGCAGCCAGACGGTGGGCGGCCCGCTATGGATTTCATGAAATTCGCATTCCGATCTTTGAAGTGACAACCTTGTTTGCACGGAGTATCGGCGCCTCGACCGATATTGTCGAGAAGGAAATGTATACCTTCCAGGACCGGGACGGTACCTCGCTGACCCTTCGTCCTGAAGGGACTGCCGGGACAGTCCGAGCCTATATCGAGCACAATCGTGCCGCGATGCCCGTTCCTCAGAAGTATTTCTATTTCGGGCCCATGTTTCGTCACGAGCGGCCGCAAGCAGGGCGCTTGCGGCAATTTCATCAGTTCGGCGTCGAGTCGCTTAGCATGGCTGATCCCCAAGCTGACGTCGAGGTCATCGCCCTCCTCTGGCGAATCCTGACTAACCTCGATCTACCCGGTCTCACTTTGGAGATTAATAACCTCGGCTATACCGCTGATCGGGACACCTATCGGCCCCACCTCGTGAGGTACCTCAAGCAGTATGAATCCGATCTTTGTGCCAATTGTCGGCACCGTATTGAAACCAATCCTCTACGCGTCCTGGATTGTAAAGTTTCCGAGTGTCGCACAATTACGGAGACCGCTCCCCGCTTAAACGACTCTCTTTCGGAGGCAGCTCGTTCGTACTTCACAAGAGTCTTATCCGGCCTTGATGCCGTTAAGATTCCATACTCGTTGAATCACCGCCTCGTTCGAGGTCTTGATTACTATAACCTCACCACTTTCGAGATCACTTCGATCAACCTAGGCGCTCAGAATGCTGTGGGGGCAGGTGGACGCTATGATGGATTAGTTGAAACTCTCGGAGGGCCGCCGACTCCGGCGGTGGGTTTTGCCATTGGTCTTGAAAGAATGTCCATGTTGCTGCCGGATGACGTCGTAAGAAAAGCAACGAACGATGTGACTATCTATGTTGCCGGATTCGGTGCTCACGGTGTTTTAGCTGGTCTCACGGCCCTTGAAGAGCTTCGTCTTACCGGCCTCCAAGCAGTCTCTGATTTTAGGTCCGTAACTTTGAAGGCTCACTTACGGCAAGCTGATCGTCTCGGGTGTCGGTTCACTCTCATCATCGGCGATGATGAAGCAATAAAGGGGTCAGGTATTCTGCGTGATATGGAGACCAAAGTGCAGCATGACGTCAGTCTCTCCACTGTAGCCATTCAGATGCTCTCCCTCCTTCACGGTTCCTGAAACGCATTTTTCAAGTTGACTTTCTTCTGAAAACCTCTTAATCTCCCATGAGGTTTTAAATCTATAACTATATAAAAATAATCATAAATTCCTGTGGATTCAAAGAAAATAGGTTTTCTTATGGCTCTTCCTCCATCACATACGAGCGCCGAGACTGTTCATGGTCTCGCACAGGCGGCTCTTGACGCAGGTCATGAGGTTTATTTGTACTTTATTGATGAAGGCGTGAAGAACATTCATACCGACCACTATCGAGCTCTCGCACAGGCAGGAGCCCGCATCTTTGCCTGTGCCTATGGGTGTCAACAGCATCACGTTCCAACGGCGACTCTTGATCCGAAGATGTCCCTCTGCGGCCTCGTCGTGCTATCCGGAATCATTGAAGCCTGTGATCCGTTTCTGTCGTTTACCTGATCATCTTTCATGGCAAAAAATCTAGCCGTCATTATTCAAGAAGATCCACGAAAGAGCCGTCGTCCTGTCGAGGCTCTCCGCATTGCTCTTGGCCTTGCATCTGGATCTCACATGACGACCGTTGTTTTGCTCGGTGAGGCGGTCCGTCTCCTGGGAAATGAAACCGACGATCTCCATGATGGAGAGATTCTTGAAAAATACCTTCCCGCGGTTGAACGGCTCGAAATTCCCTTCATTCTCTCTGACGCAGCGCATCAGATACCAGTTCGGGACGAATTCTCCATCAGACGAGAAAATAACGAAACTATCAACTCTTTCGTGCAATCCATGGATTGCACATTCGTTTTTTAAATCTGGAGTTTTCATTTATGCCGGCGGTCATCTATGTTGTCCGTTCTCCGCTTCTTACCCTGTCCTGCGCATTCTTCTCTGGGAACAATCCAGCAGTGGTGCTCTCGCTGGAAGATCTCTTCTTCCAGGAAAAGTCTTGCGTGCGGAGGATATCTCCGAATTAATGGCAGACGCGCTATTGTCCTATGAATAGGTATTGGCAATAAGTCCTTGCGGATAACAATTATGACTCTGTGACTCCGAAGTCTTGTTAGAAAGAGAATTAGTAGTCGTGGAAGTAGGAGTAGGAAAGTGAATAAAGAGAATAACTGTGAGAGTATTGATTTTATTCATAAAATACTGGTTCCTAATGAAGGATAACATTGGGGATTCGTTCTCTATGGAAGAGCTGCAACCTGTGAAAAGCTTGTGAAGAGGCGACAGGAGCTTGTGGTGATATCTTCACACAGCTCGACATGACCGGGTGCGGCATGGTATTCACCATCGCTTTTTGGCAAGTATGCGACCGGATCGAAGGATTGTTATCCACAGGTGTGAATAATCCTGTGTATATGAATTTTGAGACATTATGAGTATCGATATTATGTGGCAGGATGCGCTGCAGTACATCCAAAAGAAGGTCCCGAAGCAGGTGTATGACACATGGTTCATACCGGTTCACCTGGATCGGATTGAAAATTCGACGGCGTACATTGGAGTTCCGAATAAATTTTTTGGAGAATGGTTGGATACTCATTATGGATTATTATTGGCAGAAGCCATAGCCACGGCTCGTGGTGGGGAGCTGATGACTGTCGCATTTACCGTCCGTGAGAAGGGAGCTACACCGCAAGGCGAACCCCAAGCTCTTATGAGTGGGCCTCGCGGTGGCATGCAGTCCAAGCCTCGGCGGGGAATCCAACTGAACCCCAAGTATACATTCAAGAATTTTGTCGTTGGCGCTGGGAATCAATTCGCCCATGCGGCCTGCATGGCAGTTGCCGAGCAGCCCGGGCACACTTATAACCCGCTTTTTATTTACGGTGGTGTGGGGCTAGGAAAGACTCACCTCTTGAACGCCATAGGAAACCACGTGGCTGAGAAGAGCGATCTGCGCATCGCATACTTGACCACTGAACAATTTACCAATGAGGTGATTAACTCCATTCGCTATGACAAGATGATGGACCTGCGAAAGCGCTATCGACATATCGATATGCTCATGATCGACGATATTCAGTTCCTGGTCGGGAAGGAACGGACGCAAGAAGAATTTTTCCATACATTCAATGCCTTGTACGAGGGACATAAACAGATTGTCCTCTCAAGCGATCGCTTTCCTAAAGATATGCCGGATATCGAAGAGCGTCTCCGATCTCGCTTCGAATGGGGGCTGATTGCGGACTTGCAGCCGCCTGATGTGGAGACCCGTATCGCCATCCTAAGAAAAAAATCAGAAGATGAGGGAGTCACACTGCCGGAAGATGTCGTCCAATTCCTATCGACTACCATGAAGAGCAATGTCCGCGAACTGGAAGGTAGCCTGGTTCGATTAGGCGCCTATGCCTCGTTGACCGGGCAAGTGATAACCCTTGATCTTGCCAAGAATGTCCTCCGCGATCTCATCGGGGACAAGAAAAAGATCGTGGCGATGGATGATATTCAAGAGGCGGTCTGTACGCAGTTTCATGTGAAGATGACGGAACTCAAATCCCGTCGTCGGAGCAAGACCCTCGTGCATCCTCGACAGATCGCCATGTATCTGTGTCGCGAGCTGACCGACGCATCGTACCCTGAAATCGGGCGCCAATTCGGGGGCAAGGACCATACGACCATTATTCACGCCTGCCGTCAGGTTGCGAAGGCCAAGGAGACCGACACGATGTTGCAAACGACGATTGAAACATTGAAAGAGCAAATTCTTAGAAACTAAGCGCTTGGTCGGGAGAGGTCTCCATGAAAGTACGCATTGAGCGAGATGAATTGTTGACGGGACTCCAGCGGGTGCAAGGTGTCGTTGAGAAACGGAACACGATGCCGATTCTGTCGAACATTCTATTGGAAGCCAAGCAAGATGGGGTGGAGATCGTAGCGACTGACCTTGAGATCGGCATGCGAGGTCTTTACAAAGGAACCGTTCTTTCGACAGGCGGTGTAACCATATCAGCCCGAAAGTTATTTGAAATCGTCAAAGAGTTACCTCCTGGTGATATCGAACTGACGGCGACCGACAATAACTGGACTACCATCCAGGCCGGGAAGAGCCAGTTCAAGGTCGTAGGCCTCCCTAGCAGCGAGTACCCCGCACTGCCGACGATCGAGCGCGAGGGATTGACACCTCTCTCGGGAGAAGGACTTCTGGAGTTGATCCGGAAGACCCTCTTCGCTGCAGGAGATAACGACGCTCGGTATATCTTGAACGGCCTCCTGGTCACCCTCGTTGCCACCGACAAGAAGACCTCCCTTCGATTAGTCGGCACCGATGGCCATCGTTTGGCGGTGGCGGAGCAGGAAGTCGGCAAAGCGGGCAACAAAAGTGTGCCGCAAGAAATGAAAGCGATTATACCCAAGAAGGCTGCGCATGAAATCCGCCATCTGTTGGAGGAAGGCGGAGAGGCCGAACCCCTCATCGGTTTTTCGAAAAATCTCATGATCTTCCGCAAGAGCGGTTTGCTGCTGACATCGCGGTTAATGGAAGGCAACTATCCCAACTATCAACAGGTCATTCCAAAGGAAAGCGGCAAGAAGATCAGCGTAAGTCGGAGTGAATTGGAGAGCGCGCTGCGTCGCGTGTCGGTGCTGGCCAAGGACAAAGCCAGCGCGGTAAAGATTACGTTCGCATCCGGTCAGATGATGCTGTTTTCCAGCAGCCCGGACTACGGAGAAGCCACGGAAGAATTGCCCGCTCGGTATGAGGGGGAGACCATCAATACGGGATTCAATGCCCGTTATCTTCTGGATGCCTTCAACGTGATGGACGGGGAAACCATATCGCTGCAGATGGAAACCCCGCTGAGTCCTTGTCTGATTCAAGAGCCTGAAAGCCCGGGGTTCAAATGTGTGGTCATGCCCATTAAGGTTTAGCGGAATGTTCAAAAAGTCCGTCGGCACCTCTTCGTATCGCCCAGAGATTCCACGTACCACAGCGTACGACCGCCGTCTCTTCGTCGGCTGTCATCTTGCCGGACGTCCTTTTCGAGCGCTCCAGAACGTCACAAGACCAAACAACGCGAGGCGCTTCTCAACAGACTGTTAGGAAACGGATGACCACAGACGACTCTTCCCAACCCAAATCAGACAGTTACAGCGCGGATCAGATCAAGGTCCTCGAAGGTCTCGATGCCGTACGAAAGCGTCCGGCGATGTACATCGGGAGCACCGGCGTCGACGGGCTCCACCATCTGGTCTATGAGGTCGTCGACAACAGTGTCGACGAGCATATGGCGGGGTTCGGTGAGGCGATCGAGGTGACGATCCATATCGACGGGAGCGTGACGGTCATCGACAACGGACGCGGCATTCCTACCGGCATGCATCCCACGCAAAAGAAGTCCGCAGCCGAGGTAGCATTGACCGTCCTTCATGCAGGCGGCAAGTTCGAGCAGGGGGCGTATACCGTTTCCGGTGGCTTACACGGGGTCGGTATCTCCGTCGTGAACGCTTTGTCGGAGTGGCTCGAGCTGGAGATTTGGCAGGATGCCCAGGTCTTCGAACAACGATACGAACGCGGCAAGCCGAGTGCGCCGCTCAATGCCACCGGTAAAACAAAGCGACGAGGCACCAAGGTTCGCTTCAAGCCGGACGGTCAAATTTTTGAGACACTGGAATTCAGCTTCGATGTGTTGGCCCAGCGGCTTCGCGAGCTGGCTTTTTTGAATAAAGGCTTGGCCATTACTCTGAGAGATGAGCGGAAAGAGCCGGCGAAAGAACAGATTTTTCTGTACAAGGGCGGCATCGTGTCCTTCGTTGAACATCTGAACGAAGCCAAAACTCCGCTGCACAAGCCCATCTATGTCAAGGTTGAGAAGCCGGAAATGATTCTGGAAGTGGCGCTCCAGTACAACGACGCTTACGCGGAGAACCTATTTTCATTCGCCAACAACATCAACACCAAAGAAGGCGGTACCCACTTGGTGGGGTTTAAAGCCGCGCTCACGAGAACGATTAATAATTACGCCAATGCGAACGATCTTTTTAAGAAGGAGACAGAATCGCTGACCGGCGATGACGTGCGGGAGGGTCTGACGGCGGTCGTCAGCGTCAAGGTCCGTAATCCGCAGTTCGAGGGCCAGACAAAAGCCAAGCTCGGGAACAGCGAAGTGAAAGGCGTGGTCGAGGCTGCCGTCAACGAAGCCTTGGGCAATTATTTCGAGGAAAATCCTCCCGTCGCCAGAAAGATCATCGGCAAAGCCGTCGATGCGGCCCGTGCGCGCGAAGCCGCCCGGAAAGCCAAGGATCTGATCAGACGCAAGAGCGCCCTCGACGGCGGCTCGCTTCCCGGCAAGTTGGCGGATTGTTCTGAAAAAGATCCGGCCTTGAGCGAACTCTACATCGTTGAGGGTGATTCCGCCGGCGGATCTGCGAAGCAAGGACGTGACCGCAAGTTCCAAGCGATTCTGCCCCTGAAAGGGAAGATCTTGAACGTCGAGAAGGCGCGTTTCGACAAAATGCTCTCCAGTGATGAGATCAGGACGCTCATCATGGCACTGGGGACCGGTATCGGCCGCAAACGTGAAGAAAGCGATAAGTCGGAGAAAGATACGTTCGATATCGCGAAGGCTCGCTATCACAAGATCATTCTCATGACCGATGCCGACGTTGACGGCAGTCACATCCGTACCCTGCTCTTGACGTTCTTCTTCCGGCAAATGCCGGAGCTGATTGAGCGGGGCTATATCTACATCGCTCAGCCACCGCTGTTCAAAGTGAAAAAAGGCAAGACGGAGCGGTATCTCAAGGATGAGGGGTCATTGAACGAGTACTTGGCGGACTTGGCGGTTGAAGATGTCGAACTGTACATGGAGGGAGTCCAGGGGTATGTGACGGGCCGCCGGCTGTTGCCGATTCTCAAAAAGATGATCTCGTTCGAAACGTTGCTCGCTCGCCTCAATAAAAAGCCGCATGAAGCTGCCATGCTGCGTGCCTTTGTCGATGAACCGGTGTTGGATCGGGAGCTCCTTAAAGATAGAGAGGCACTCAATCGCGTGGTGGTCGGGGTAAAGAAGGCACTCCTCCTCGTGTTCCCGAAATTGGAACCCACGTTCGAAATCTTTGCGGATGAAGAACATCAGTCCAACAAAATCGCTTGCCGTCTGCATGTCAACGGCATGGTGCATAGCATCGAAATCAACCATGACCTCGTGGGATCGGCCGATTTTCGGGAGCTTCAAAAGCTCGCGCCGTCCGTCATCGGACTGGGCCGGGCTCCGTACAGGCTGAAAACCAAAGGCCAAGAGCGGCAGCTGGTTACGACAGCTGAAACGGTCAGAACAATCCTCGAACTCGGGAAGCAGGGTCTGGGAATTCAGCGGTACAAAGGCCTTGGTGAAATGAATCCGTCCCAATTGTGGGAAACGACGATGGATCCTGAGAAACGCACGCTCTTGAAGGTTCAGTTGGAGGATGTCACCGGCGTCGATGAAATTTTTACCATTCTGATGGGCGATGAAGTTGAGCCGCGTCGAAATTTCATTCAAACGCATGCGCTCGAAGTGCGGAACTTGGACGTATAACGTTATTTGTTAATCGTGAATAGCAGGAGAAGATCGGATTCTTGCGTTTCACGTTTTCACGAGTAACGATTAGCGAGGGATCATGCCTCCCGATGAACGTTTAGAACATATCGACATCGAAGATGAAATGCGCTCGTCGTACTTGAGTTACGCGATGAGCGTGATCGTGGGACGCGCGCTTCCTGATGTCCGTGACGGGCTCAAACCGGTTCATCGCCGCATCCTGTTCGGCATGAATGAAATGGGCCTCGCCTCCAATCGGGCCTACCGGAAATCCGCCAAGATCGTCGGCGAAGTCATGGGGAATTATCATCCCCATGGAAACATGCCCATCTACGACGCGCTCGTTCGAATGGCGCAAAACTTCAACATGCGTTATCCGCTCATCGACGGTCAGGGAAATTATGGGTCGATGGATGGTGATCCGCCGGCCGCAGAACGGTATACCGAAGCGCGTATGACCAAACTGGCCGAGGAGATGTTGGCCGACATCGACAAAGAAACGGTCGATCTCGGCCCGAATTACGACGAATCGCTGCAGGAACCGTTGGTTCTACCGACGAGGGTGCCGAATCTTTTGATCAATGGCGCGGGCGGCATCGCGGTGGGCTATGCGACCAACATTCCGACGCACAACATTGCCGAGATCATCGATGGGTTGCTCTTGCTGTTGGAGAACCCGGAGGTGACGATCGCCCAACTGATGAAAAAGATCCCGGGCCCTGATTTCCCCACGGCCGGATTCATCTACGGTATGAGTGGGATCAAAGAGGCCTATGAGACCGGCCGAGGCCTTCTCACCATACGGGCGAAAGTCGTGGTGGAGACCGAGGAACGCACCGATCGCGAGCGCCTCATCGTCACAGAGATCCCATACCAAGTCAACAAGGTGACATTGATCAAAAAGATTGCCGAGTTGGTTCAGGAAGACCGCATCAAAGGCATCTCGGATTTGCGAGACGAATCATCGGATCGCGAAGGGGTGCGGGTGGTGATCGAGCTGAAGCGAGGTGAAATCCCCTTGGTGGTGTTGAACAATCTGTACAAGCACACACCGCTCGAAACCACCTTCGGGGTCATCATGCTGGCCCTCGTCAATAATCGACCGGAAATCCTGAATCTTAAGCAAATCCTCCATCACTTCCTTGAGCATCGACGCGAAGTCGTCGTGCGGCGGACGGCTTTCGACCTGAGAAAAGCAGAGGAGCGCGCGCATATTTTGGAAGGCCTTAAGATCGCGCTGGACAATCTCGACGCCGTGATCACGCTCATCAGGCGATCGCAATCACCCGATGAAGCGCGTGTCGGTTTAATGCGGCAATTCGGTCTTACCGAGATTCAAGCCAATGCGATCCTCGACATGCGGCTCCAGCGTCTGACACAGTTGGAACGCGCCAAACTCGTCGAGGAATACCAGGAAGTGCTCAAACAGATCGAATACCTGAAGTCCGTGCTCGCGAGCGAGGCACTGGTCCGGACCATTATCAAAGACGAGCTGACGGAAATTCGCGAGGCCTACAAGGACGAGCGACGAACCCAGATCGTCAAAGAAGAGGCGGAGATCAACCTCGAAGACCTGATCGCGGAAGAAGAAGTGATCGTGACCATCTCGCACACCGGCTACATCAAACGGAATGCCGTGTCTCTTTATCGTGCGCAGCGACGAGGCGGCAAGGGCAAGATCGGAATGGGCATCAAAGAAGAAGACTTCGTCGAGAATCTCTTTACCGCCTCCACCCATGATTCACTGCTTTTTTTCACGGACGCGGGAAAGGTCTACTGGTTGAAAGTCCATGAAATTCCGGAAGCCAGCCGGGCCGCAAAGGGCAAGGCCCTGGTCAATCTGCTTGCCCTGTCGGGAAGCGAAAAAGTCACGGCGACGTTGCCGGTGAAAGAGTTCCGAGAAGACCGATATATCGTGATGGGTACTAAGAAAGGCATCATCAAGAAGACAGAACTGTCCGCCTTCAGCAATCCAAGGCAGGGCGGCATCATTGCCTTGGGACTTGAGGGCGGCGATAGATTGATCGGCGTACAATTGACCGATGGGCAGCGGGAAATTCTTCTGGGGACCCGACAGGGCATTACCATTCGGTTTAAAGAGGAAGAAGTGAGGTCAATGGGACGGACGGCATACGGTGTGAAAGGGATCACGCTTGAAGAGGGGAACGAAGTCATCGGCATGGAAACCATTACCCCTGATTCCACCACCTCGATCTTGACCATCACGGAAGGCGGCTACGGTAAACGGACGCCCGTGGGTGAATATCGTGTTCAGGGTCGCGGCGGCAAGGGCATTATCAGCGTCAAGACGACTGAACGAAACGGACCGGCCGTCGGATTTCTGCAAGTACGAGACGGCGACGAAATCATGTTGATCGCCGCGCAAGGAAAAGTGCTTCGTTGCAAAGTAGACGACATCCGCGAAATCGGCCGGAATACCCAAGGTGTTCGTATTCTCGACCTCGATGGCGAAGGGGATCGAGTCGTAGGCGTCGCAAGACTCGCGGAAGCAGTCGAACGAGAGGACGCGGGTACGGAGGGTGTGCCAGAGACCTAACTGACAGAGCAGTTCAATACACGAGCAGGTATCCTCTCTCATGCCTTCCGGCAGTCCCAAGAACAAAAAGCCGCTGGACATCGTCGTAAAATTCGGGCTTGCCGTCTTTGTGGGATCCTTCGCCCTGATCTGGGGTGGCATGTACCTCAGCCGTCCCGATCGATCGATTCCTCCCTACACCGTTGGCTCTCAGTCAGGTCATGTCGTCGCGACGGATGTCCCCTCGGGGACTCACGATGATCAAATCGCGAAATTACTGAATCGTTTCCGAAAAGTCGGTCATGAGACCCGCGATTTCGGTCGCATGAAGATTTATCCCACGACACCGGGTAGTTCGGGAGGCCGGTACAGACAGATTGTGATTTATGTGTTCGACGATCATGGATGGACTGATCCGGACGTGTTGGCAAAGTTTCTGACGGGAGACGCGACAGCGATCAAGAACTATGAAAAATCCATGCGAGGATACTATCGATTGCTGGACCAAGAGGAAGAAGGAGGCTTGGGTCCTATCCCCAAGGATGGACGGATTACCAGTGACACGCGGATTCTCTTCAAGGGGCTTGTGACGGACCCCTTGCCGGTCGAGGCGGAAGATGAGCCGGGTATTTCGATATCACCTCTCTAAGCCGCTCACGGATGGACGGATCTTGAATCATGGCGGTATGCGATACCAACTCAACCCAAGATTTCTCCGACAAAGCGGGCCTGATATCGGAGATGAGGCTTGTGGGGCAAACCTCTGTCTCGCTAGGAATCTCACCGACGCGAAACGCAATCTCAGTGACAGACCCCGTTCCTGACTCTGCCTGCAGTTTCGCTAAGAGCGCCGGTTTGAGGAATGTCAGCTGTTGCAACCAGACGGAATTTCTGACGATCAGATAGAGCTTTTTGAAGCGGATCTGTGCCGGCCAGGTGTGGGAAGCCATGGGCTCGCCCACGATATCGCGCCAGCGACGCTGCAAACGAAGTTCCAGCATCCTCGATTCGAGACCAAGCCGCTTGGAAAGGCCGGAAAGGATGCTGCCGAAGGAATCAAGTGTACGTGGACCGATCATGTGGCATCATAAGCGGTAGCCGGGAAATAGATCAAGGTATCGGGTCGGGTCATGACTAAAGAGACGGAAGATCAGCGGAAAGTCGTCGCCACTAATCGGAAGGCCTACCACGACTATTTTATCGAAGAAAAGTTCGAGGCCGGGATTGTGCTCAAAGGCACCGAGGTGAAATCGCTTCGGGAGAGGCGAGTGAACTTGCAAGACAGTTATGCGGGCGTTAAAGAAGGCGAGGCCTTTCTCCATCATTGCCACATCAGCCCGTATAGTCATGGCAACATGATGAACCATGACCCGATCAGAACCCGCAAATTGCTCCTTCATCGAAAGGAGATCAACAAGCTTCTCGGGAAAACCCAGCAGAAAGGCCTCACGCTGATCCCTCTTCGAATCTATTTTTCGGAACGGGGTCAGGCGAAGGTCGAACTTGGATTAGCAAAAGGAAAGAAACAACATGATCGCCGAGAATCGATCAAGGCTCGAGAAGCCGGACGAGAAGTGGAACGAGCGATCAAAGAACGGAAGTAGGGGCAATTCACTCTCTATTCAAAGTGCATTAACGATTGGAAAAGCCCACCGCGATCATCTTTACGGCCTTCACCAATACGATAAGGAATCGCGCCGGGTCGCCTCCGCTGTTCATGGAGTGCGACGCGGCGCGCATAGGACATGTCCGCACATACGGTACTCTTATCTCCTACCGATGACCCGACAACCTCTTTTCTCGCAAGGAGAGAAACGGCTGTAAGCATTATTCACTGTCAAGGAACACCGCCTTATACATAAACCCAAAAACAGCGGTCAACGCGAGCAATGCAAAGAATATCGTCGTCATGGTTTTTCACCCCCCTTCATTCGTGAATATACTCCTCGAAGATGAATGGTCGATGATGAGATCGTGAAGAGTTCTTCATTTGTAGTAGTGCGTTCCAGCAAGTCACGAAGTTTCCGAGGAGTTAAGCACGCTTCCGATCGAGCTTTGGACATCATCCCTAGCATGTCCTTCATGAGGACGCCGCCAGGAACCAATTTCCTGGCTTCCCCACAGTATAAGCCCGACAAAACTCATGGCGAGTATGAAGAGGAAAGTCGCCATCATGAATTTCTCCTCCATGCGCCGTCAAGTTTCAGCATGCTCATCAAGTAGTTGAAGGCCTTCAACGCGGTGCAAATACGGCACATCCAGGTATAAAGCAAACCTTGCAACGTGTCTCTTCTTTGCGTGATGCTTGGACTATTTCGTTCGATGTCATGAAAGGGATCTTCTGATCCTTGATTTCCTCGGCTGTATCACGGACTGTTCTTCCGGCCGAGTGTGTCCCCACGATAATTGCTTGTCCGAGTCCAGCGATGACGTACGGAAAACAGACCATTGAAGCAGCGATAATACTTGCCATGTATTCCAATCCTTTCTTGAGCTCATTCAATACGCAATACGAGGAAGCATAACGAGCCGACATGAAAGCAGGATGAAATCATGGTGAAGAGCTCTTCATTCCCCAAAGGCGACTCATGTCATCTTGACAAGGTAAACAGCAGGAGAAGCCGAGTTAAATTAGAATGGCGCCAGAACGTAGTCGGAGGAGGGCAAAGGTGCTCCAAGAACCGTTAGGCAAGAACCGTCTGTTGAGCGAGAGCCGGTAACCGTAGGGTGAAGACGGAGCCTCTGTGGACTTCGCTGGTGACGGAAATGCTTCCGCCATGGGCATCCATGATTTCCTTCACGATGGGAAGTCCTAGCCCTGTACCGGCGGAATCTTTTGCCCGGGCCCAATCGGTGCGGTAGAATCGTTCAAAAAGATGGGGAATGTTCTCCGGCTCGATTCCATGGCCTGTGTCCTCGACCTCTACCGTCACTTCTTGACCTACGGCTTGCAGGCGGATGGTAACTGCTCCACCGGTCGGAGTGTAACGCAGCGCATTGTCGAGCAAATTGATCAATGCTTGTTTGAGCCACTGTGCGTCGCCGAGTACGGAGGGAACCGGCTGAGGTTCAAACCGCAAGGTGATCTGGCGGTCATCCGCCAAAAGAATCAACTCATCCACAATCTCTTGAATAAGAGGCTCCAAGACGAGCGGGACGAGATTGACAGGCGGCTTGCTACTGGTGAATTTCGCAAGGGTCAACAACGGGCGGGTTAAGGCGATGAGCCGATCCACTTGCTGGAGGTTGTTGAGCAACACTTCGCGATATTCTTCGACAGTTCTCGCTTTCATGAGTGCGACCTCCAGATTGCCCTGCAGGATGGTCAAGGGGGTCCTCATCTCATGGGCGGCGATCTCGCAGAAGTTCCGTTGTACCTCGCTACCTCGTTGGAACTGATCCAATACCGAGTTGACTGCCTGAGTCAGTCGCCGAAATTCCCGATAGGGTGAATCCATCGGCAGACGTTTCCCAAGGTCGGCTTCCGACATGGTTTCAGCGCCCCTACACAACGCCTCGATCGGAGCCATCACTTTCTTTGCCAGCCAGAGGCTTCCGACCCAGGCCAGGATAAGAGTGGCCCCGGATCCGAGGGTGAGCAGGAACACAAGGCCATACAAGGTTTCCTGGTAATGCAGCAACGAAGTCTCGGCCTGCACGATGTACTGCGCACGACCTTTGCCGAGGAGATAGAGGAATAAATGCCGCGCTGGCGTCCCATCAGGCGTCTTGAGCGTCTCGAACAGGATATTTTTGAGGCGGACCTGTTCCAACACACGAGAAGGGAGCAATCCTTGCACAGTTGCGTGAGGACTTCTCCACAAGAGCGAGCCGTCGGTTGAAAAGACACGGAGGGCGTGGGTCACGTCGGGCAGTACATGCTGTTCCGTTGTGTTTTGGGTCAACTCGTTGGTCGGAGGAGTATCCTTGCCGCCTTGTTCAAAGAACTCGGGATACCGCTCGACAAACTCGGCCAGAGTTTCCGCCAACACCAGCAGTCGCCCATCCACTAATCGTTGTAACAAAATCTCGCTGGCGGCGTATACGAGCGCAGAAAACGCGAGAAGACCGGCCATCAACACGAAGGCTGACCAGCTGATCAAGGTCCGCAGAGATTTCATGCGGAGGCATCCGGCTCTTCGAGCATATATCCGGCGCCACGCACCGTGGCGATCAAAGGCGGCGAAAAGTCCCGGTCGATCTTCGCGCGGAGGGCTCGAATGTGGGCATCGACGATATTCGTCATGGGATCATAACTGATGTCCCACACATGCTCAATGATTGCCGTTCGGGTGAGCACGCGATTCTTGTTTCGGAGCAGGAATTCGAGCAGGGCATATTCTTTATTCGTCAGAGAGATTTCCTGTCCTGCGCGCCAGACACGGTGAGAAGCCGGGTCTAACCGAAGGTCGGCCGCCTGAAGATGGGCAATTTGCTGGGAGCTCCCGCGGCGCAAGAGCGCCCTGATCCGTGCCAGCAATTCCGCGAAGGCGAACGGCTTCGGCATAAACTGATCCGCGCCGGTATCAAAGCCGGAGACTTTGGTCTCCAAGTTGTTTCGCGCGGTCAGTAGCAGCACCGGAGTGGAGATGCCTTTGTTACGAACGCGGCGGCAGAGGGTCAGGCCGTCGAGCTTGGGTAACATGATGTCCAGGATCATCAGATCATAGGAATTGTCCAGAGCCAACGCCAAGCCGGCTTCCCCGTCGGCGGCGACGTCCACCACATAATGCTCTTCCTTCAATCCTTTTCTGATGAATTGCGCAAGATCCGCATCGTCTTCAACGAGCAGAATTCTCATGATTTACCTCAATCGTGTCGGCAGCAAAGAATCAGTTGCTCAACAGAGACTACTCTTGCAATCTGTGACCACCAGATTAATTGCTTTTTCGTCAGCATCGAGATCAATGGTTAACCAGGCTATTCCCATCGCTCGCTCATCCTGACGGGCTCCACCGCTCCCTTCAAGGGGACTGATAACATAATAGCGGCCGGCCGGAACTTTCGTGAACCAAAAGTGACCGGTTGGATTGGCCCTTGTCGTGCGGAGATAGGGAATAAGGCGCTTATCGGCCAGTAGTTGGGCCATGATCGTGCGGAGGCATTCCGTAGGCGACTCCTGAGCCACTGGGGATTCTGAAGACGAGGTCCCAGTTTTTAAAGGGCAGGAGTAATCCCGCACATTTCTGTCGAACCAATAGCGAGTATATGAAACAACTGGAATCAAATAGATTGAAGCTCCGGCCTGAGTCACGGCTTTTCCAGAGGTTGCGCGCAAGAACACCTGTCCAGCCGCGCCGCTCCGGCCTTTGGCCCGGTAGGCGAAGAGCTCTTTTTCGTTGAAGGCCGGTGGGATCGATGAACTCGACACCACCGCCTGTGCCGATACCACGTGGAAGCTGCTGATCAGCAGTAGACAGATGAAGCAGCACCGGAGTTGCCTGCCACGCCGCGTCATGTCGAGGAGGCTGACGGCGCCGTGGATTCGTCGGACCCGGTTGCAGTTGGGATTGCCTTGTGTTTGAGGGCGCGACCTTTGTCGGGGGTCGGATCGGTGACCACGCCGTACACTTCGCGACCTTCATGGCCGTCCGGCAAATATTCCGTAATCGGCATTCCATCTTCACGGACAAAAAGGAGACAATGACAGTATTTGTAGATCTGCATTTCGTCGCATGCGCAGATCCACCGGCGGAGCTTGGCTTCGGCTTCTTTGTCCTTATAAAAGTTACAAGGGCAGAGCGGTTTCCCGAGTTCGTCGATATGAGACGCTAATCCCTTGACCACCGCCTCGGTTACAGCGGTATTGGGATGCATCGAGGTTCCGCTTTTCTCGGCAAAACCCTGTACGAACTTCCGTATTTTATCGAGGCTTTCCTGCGTTGGTTCGGCCATGAGCTTCCTCCTCCAGCGATGAGAGGCAGAATCGCTAGTTTACAAGGATAATTCGCTGCTTTACAATCCGTCCCTTCGGCTGATTCTCGTATAAGTCAGGAAGGACATGTCAAGTCGAGAGATCTTACTACAGCGACTGGTCCCCGAGTTGAGTCCGGCGATCGCACAGACACTGGTGACCGATTTGCTTCAGGCCGCCGGCATACCGGATACCGAGGCACGGGTACTGACTCTGCTGGACGAGCTCGAACAATTGTCCCCCAAAGCAGCCGGCTCGGCGGTGACGGCATTGCCTGAGCTTGCCCGGCGGGCCGGCCTCTCGCACATTATGTTATGGCTCGATCTCGGAGTGGCACTGGCTCAGTCCTCAGGGGCGTCCGCGCTCAAATATTTTAAAGATAGTCCCTTCGTTCTTGGGCTGATCGAACCGGCCGATACCCGCACAGAAGTCTTAACAATCGGTCTGGAAATCGCTGAACAGGATGCCAACGTTGCGCTTGAATACATCCGGCACGCCCCACAGATTTTGTCCGATGTTCCTGTCTCGCAATTGCGACGCTGGCTCGATATCGGCGTTGAACTGACCGAGATCAATGTCGTCGTCGGGCTTGAGTTCATCCGACAAATCTCCAAGCTGGCTGCCGTGCTTCCTTGGGGCAGTGTGCGCAGCTGGGCCACAGTTGGCATGAGGTTGATTGTGCCGAATAGCCTCGGGAAGCCGGACTATGTGGCAACCATGGAGTTTCTCAGGACCAGCCCGTCGATACTTGGGAATATTGAAGACATTCCCGTTCGGGAAAAGGTGGTATCTCTGTGTCTCCTATTAGTCGAACATTCCCCCGAGTCCGGCATAATTTGGCTCGCAGAGTCTCCTAACTTCTTGAGAGCGCTGCCGTCTATGGAATGGCGGCTCCGGCTGTTGCAGTACGGCGCCTTGCTGGCCGAGCAGCACGCTGCCGTCACACTCGAGTACCTGCGTCGTGCCTCCGAACTCGTCGGACTGATTGGAAATAGACCCGAAGCGCCCACGCGATTTGAAAATTGGTTTAAGGCCGGGATGGAAGTAGCGGCCTTCAGCCTGGACGGAGCGCGCGCCTACTTCTCAGTAGAGTCGCGGAAGGCGCTGGCTTCGGTCGAACAAGCCTTGAGCGGAGTGCCGTTTCGGCAGGTCGCGCGACGAGTGAACCTGTTCGTCCAGGGACTCTGTGGAATCGGCGTCGCCGTGACGGCGCTTCCGGATTCTGTGACTTCCCCAGTCCGCGCAACGGTCAGCGGCGACGGGAAGACCATCTCGTTGCCGGCGCTGCTCCGTCGGTATCCAACGGCAGAGGAAAACGAGCGTCTCTATCTCGTGATGGCGGCGCATGAAGCCGGACATTTGGAATTCGGAACCTATCGCCTCCGACTTGAATCCCTCACCAATTTGATCGAAACCGTACGATACCGGTATGGTCGATCCAATGAAGCCGTGCCGGGCACACTGGCTGCCTTCTTTCAGATATATCCGGACCCCGCGCTGGTGCGGGACCTCTGGGCCGTACTGGAAGATGCGCGTGTCGAATTCTTGCTGCAAACGGAGTATCCGGGACTCCGGTGCGACCTTGCGCGGTTCGCTGCTGAATCCATCGCCCCACGCGACCCGGCTCAAGGAGTGACGCCCCAGGAATTGATCGTCGATGGGCTCCTGAGGCTCTCCACCGGTGAAACGGAAGATTCGGCAGTGCCCAAGGCTGTCAGAGAAGAAGTCTCTATTCTCTGGAGCATGTGCCGTTCCATGCTCAAGGCCGCCGCCACGGCGGAAGAAACGGTTCGTGTGGTCGATCGAGTGTATGTTCGGTTGGAAGAACTGCTGATAGCTCGCGGCGAGATGATGCACCTAGAGCAGCTCGAGGAGTCGAAGGATGCAGAAACGGGACAAACGAAATATGAGGAACGGGGTGATCAGTATCGCGCAGTGACCGATTTGCCGCATCGTGGCTCGATGAATCCGGAGTTCATCATGTGGAGTCAGGAACAATTCGACCGGCAACACGACTCTCCGGCACAATCGGATGCTCGAACGAAGGAGAATGTCCGGAACGGCGAACAAGATCTCGGAAGCAGAGAGATGTTGAGCGAGGGGCGTTCATTGCCCTCCATTGTGGAAGAGTGCCTCGCAGTTGAGCTGGAAACACCATTGATTCGGGAGATCAGCGCTCATGACGGGCGAGCCGTCCTTTACCCCGAGTGGGACCATCGGATCGAAGATTATCGGATGAATTGGTGTCGCGTGGTGGAACAGCCTGCGGATCTGAGATCGGACGACTTCGTCACGGAGACATTGGCTTCTCAACGGAGTACCGTCAAGTCACTGCGCCGGGTTTTTGAAGGCCTGCGTCCGCCGGCATTCCGTCGCGTCCCGGGGCAACCCGATGGGGAAGAAGTGGATCTCGATGCCGTTATACGGCGAACAGTGGAACAGCGGGCAGGCATGGAAGGCGACGATCGATCGTACATCCGACGGGAAAAGCGAGAACGCGACGTGGCGGTGGCCTTTCTCATCGATATCAGTGGATCCACAAGCCGCGACCTCGGAACCGGCCGGCGGGTGATCGATATTGAAAAAGAAGGCTTGGTGCTGCTCTGTGAAGCACTGGATGCCGTCGGCGATCAGTATGGACTCTATGCCTATTCGGGCCAAGGACGAGCGAGGATCGAATTTCTCACGATCAAAGACTTTGACGATCGGCTTGGGGCGACGACGGCTCATCGGCTTGGCGGCTTGGCTCCTCGTCATCAGAATCGCGACGGTGCGGCTATTCGACACGCGACGGCGAAGCTGCTGACACGGGAAGCGAAGAACCGTGTCCTCATGCTGTTGAGCGACGGAAGACCATTGGACGATCAGTACAAGGACGACTATTCGTTGGAAGATACGAAAGCGGCACTCCGGGAGGCAAAACAACGGAGAATCGAAACCTACTGTATTACGATCGATCGGGAAGCTGAAAATTATCTCCGCCGCATGTACGCCGGGGCCCGGTACTGCGTCATAGACCGCGTCGAAGCCCTTCCGACGAAGTTGCCTGGAATTTACAGGCGATTGACGGCGTAGGAACTCAAGAACATGACCAATTCGGTCGGAAAACCGACGATTCCTCCATGGTTATATAAACTCTTCACAGGACATCAGTATCCCTACGTCCGTCGATTAGCCAAATTCGGACAGACGTTGAAACCCGGTGAAGACCGTCCGGAACCGACGAGGGAAATGATTGAAGCCAAGTTCTGGGAAGTCTATCCGCGTTGCCGGGTAAAGGTCCTCCAGGAAGTCAAAGAAGGAATGATCGTGGTCTTTCACGACCTGGGTGAATATCCTCCCGGAGGCTTCCAGGAACTCGTCGACAATCCTGAGGAGTTTCTGGCAAAAACATTCGGCAAGAAGAAGATCAAGGTCAATTTTTATGACGGAGATAATTTCGTCTGCACGATCAACTTCAAAGTTGCTGGCTGGACGGAGCATGAAGGAGGGCATTGAGGGTCTCAAGATGTCGTTGGGCTGCGCACCGCGCACGCCAGTCCTATTGAAGTCGACACCATGGGCGGTGCTCGGTGCATGCGCGCAGTGAAAGACATCCTGAGACCGTCAACGAAGAAGGATGAAAAGAGGAACTGAAGATTGAGGTGGTAATGATGGCGCGACCGAAGATCACCGTGGTAGGTGCGGGGAACGTCGGAGGCACGACGGCGCAGCGGCTGGCCGAGAAGAATCTCTACGACGTGGTACTGGTTGATATTGCCCAAGGGGTTCCACAGGGTAAGGCACTGGATATTTCCCAGGCAGGTCCGGTCTGTGGGTACAGCACGCAGGTAATCGGCACCAACGGTTACGGAGAAACCGCCGGATCGTCGATCGCCGTCATCACTTCGGGTATTCCGAGAAAGCCGGGCATGAGTCGAGATGAGTTGTTGGGGACGAATGCGAAAATCGTGAAATCCGTCGTCATGGAGCTCGTCTCACGCTCCCCGGACATTATCCTGATCCTCGTCACTAATCCATTGGATGCCATGGTCCATGTGGCGTGTTCGGTCAGCGGTCTCCCTAAGTCGAGAATCATCGGGATGGCCGGAGTGTTGGACTCCGCAAGAATGCGGACGTTCATTGCCGCTGAACTCGACGTACGGGCCACCGAGGTCCAAGCCATGGTGTTGGGCGGACACGGTGATACGATGGTGCCGCTGCCGCGCTATACAACCGTGAGGGGTCGGCCGGTGTCGGAACTGATGTCGAAGGAGAAACTCGACGCCATCGTCAAACGGACGCGGGAGGGGGGAGCCGAAATCGTGGGCCTTTTGAAAACAGGCAGTGCTTTCTATGCTCCGTCCGCTTCAGCAGTGGCGATGGTTGAATCGATCCATAAGGATGAGAAGCAGGTCATGCCCTGTGCGGTCCTGTGCGAAGGGGAGTACGGGCTCAAAAACGTCGTCGTCGGGGTTCCGGTGAAGATCGGACGCGGAGGAGCCGAACAGATTCTCGAGTATGAACTGACCACTGATGAACGGGCGGCGTTGGAAACGTCGGCCAGGGCGGTGCGGGAATTGTGCGCCGCGGTAGATCGGTTGATGATATAGGACCCATAAGGATGTGTTCATGGTCATTAGTCATCGGTGACCAATGGCCGCTCAGACCGACGTGTCGGCTTGACAATCGGAGAAACGCTGCAGTACAGACATGTGGTTAGACAGTCAACTGTTCAGAGGAGAGGGAGCAATGAAATTTCTTGAAGATCCGATGCAGACGATGTGGGCGGGATTTGGCCTCACCGTCGTATTGATAATAATATATCTTGGGCTAACCGGCATCGGGGCCGGTGAAGCCGAATGGGCCTCCATGATCCTTCGCTGGGTACATTTCCTGGCCGGGATCACATGGATCGGGCTTTTGTATTTCTTCAATCTGATCAATGCCTCCTTCTTGAAAAGCCTGGATGGTCCTACCAAGAATATCGTGATTCCAAAGCTCATGCCGGCCGCCCTCAATTGGTTCCGGCACGGAGCGACTGTGACCGTACTGGCGGGGGTGTTATTGTATGGCCATATGTATCACAAAGGCGGAACAGGAGCGGTGGCTTTGGCAATCGGTGGGTTGCTCGGGATCATCATGATGGGCAACGTCCATGGGATTATCTGGCCGAACCAGAAGAAAATTATCGCCGCAGTGACCGCGGCAGCACAGGGCACCCCTGCACCGCCGGAGATGGCTCAATGGGGGCGGACGGCATTACTGGCTTCTCGTGTGAATTTCCTGCTTTCGATTCCCATGTTGTTTTTCATGGGAGCGGGTAGCCATCTTAGATAGAACCTGTACCTTTCGTGGCCGGTGGGGATAAATCCCACCGGCCGGGTTTTACATTGTGGCCTTATTTATCCTACCCTCTATACCCAACTTCAAGTAGGTCCCTAGCCCTAACTGATTGAGATTCAGGCCCATTTAGCTTCGGTTGCCTTGACGGAAGAAGCTATGGAGCCGTATAGTACGACCTCTACATTGAGAACGCAGGATCGGCTTGATATGTGTACAGCTGCAGAACCACGCCTTGTCCAACAGACGGAAGGTGCCCCTTGGGAGATTGAGGGCTATCTCAAGGTCGGTGGCTATGAAGCCTGGAAGCGTTGTGTGAAAGAGCTGAAGGCCACTCAAGTGATTGATGAACTGAAGAAATCTGGTCTGAGAGGACGGGGGGGAGCGGGGTTTCCAACAGGAATCAAATGGGACAAGGTCCTGAACCACCGGGTGAAAGAGCGCTATTTTGTCTGTAACGCCGGGGAACATGAACCGGGAACGTTTAAAGATCGTCATCTGTTGAAAACGTTGCCTCATCAATTGATCGAAGGCTGTCTCATCGCTTCCCATACGGTACAGGCGAAAGCCTCCTTCATCTATGTGAATCATGAGTACCATGAAGAGCGGCAAAATCTTAGGAAAGCCTTGGCTCAAGCAAGAGAACGGGGACTGCTCGGTAAAAATGTGTTAGGAAGCGGCTTCGATATAGAATTGGAAGTGTTTGAAGGCCATGGAAGCTATGTAGCCGGCGAAGAAACCGCTATGCTTGAGTCGATGCAGGGCCGTCCAGCGATGCCGCGGCAGAAACCGCCGTTTTACCCGACCGATTTCGGTCTCTATGGCAAACCGACTTTGGTCAATAACGTTGAGACGCTGTGCAACATTCCTCGGATTCTGCATAAAGGCGCAGGATGGTTTCTCCAGACGGGGACGGAAAAGTGTCCAGGCACGATGATGTTCTCGCTGAGTGGAGCGATCAATCGGCCTGGTGTGTACGAGATGCCGATGGGCGTGACGATTCGAGATCTCATCGAGCAATGCGGCGGTGGAGTGCCCAACGGTCGTAAGATCAAAGCGGTCTTTCCGGGTGGTCCGGCATTTTCAATGGTGACGGCGGATCAACTCGATCTTCCCATGGACTTCGATTCGTTGAAAAAGGCCGGCACGGGGCTAGGGTCGGCCGGGGTCATCGTTGTCGATGATGCGACCTGCATGGTGGCCAAGACGCTACAGTTTTCCAATTTTTTCAAGAACGAGAGTTGCGGGCAGTGTCCACCATGTCGAATGGGGACCATCAATTTAGCCGCGCTGATGACCAAAATTGAATCGGGGCAGGGTACTCAAAAAGACTTGGACAGCCTGCTCCAACTGTGCGGATTCGTCAAAGGGACGGGGTACTGCACCCTCGTGACCGGAGCCTCAGTATTGGTGCAAAGCAGTCTGAAGCTGTTCCGCCACGAATATGAAGATCATATTCGGCTGCAGGGGTGTCCCTATCAGGAAGCACCGGCAGGGGTTGTTGCTCATTCATAGGAGGAGCCATGCCGCGGGTGACTTTTCTTCATTCGGACGGACGAAGCGGAGAAGTGGAAGAGAACATTTCCCTTCTCGATGCTGCAAAAGAAGTAGGGTTCCGGTTGAACCACGACTGTGGAGGAAACGCCTCTTGCACGACCTGCCGAGTGGAGGTCCAGATGGGGCATGAGCACCTCTCGGAGGTTGATTTCGACGAGCAAGACTTGCTGGATCGAGAAGCATTGACGGAGCCATGGCATCGTCTGGCCTGTCAGGCACGTGTCTTGGGGGATGTCGTGGTGCGCGTGCCGGAAGCCAAATGGGAGAATCCAACAACAGCGACCACAGAAGCATGGGGTTGATATTCGAGAGAGAGGTGTTAGACTAACGTTCTAGCCCGTTGATGCGGGTTGGATTGATCTATAGAGGAGGAAGAAGACGATGGTTACTATCACGCCGGTGGCGGAGCAGAAAATCAAGGAATTGATGGCCGAGGAAAAAGATGTCGTCGGGTTGCGCGTGTATGTCCGCGGCGGCGGGTGCCATGGCTACCAATACGGGATGGCCTTTGAATCCAAAATGGCCGAAGATGATACCATCATCGAAAAGGGTGATGTGAAGCTCATCATGGATTCTCAGAGCGCGCCGTTGCTTCAAGGTGCGGAAGTCGACTACGTCGACAGTGTGCAAGGCTCCGGCTTTTCGATTAAGAATCCTCAGGCCAAGACTACGTGCGGTTGCGGCAGTTCGTTCAGCGCTTAATCGCCGATACGGATCGCCGTACGAAAGCTGATGAAGGACCTCCACGCCGGGACCGCTTGCCTCGGAGCGGTCTCGGGTTTGATTCCACTGCTAGAGACACACCATTGAATGTCACAGGTCTATGTGACAAGGCGCTATCGGTTTTGCGCCGCACACCGGCTTCACACGGATCAACTGTCGCCCGAAGAAAACTGGGCGGTGTTCGGAAAATGTAATAATCCGAACGGGCATGGGCATAACTATGTCGTGCTGGTCACTGTAAAGAGCGGAGGAAGGGAAGAGGCTTGTGACCTCAGTCGCCTCGACGAGTTGGTCAACGAGAGGATTATTGAGCGGTTCGATCATCGTGATCTCAATAGCGACCCGGCGCTGGCGGGACTCACGACCACCGGGGAGAACATCGTCAAATTGATCTGGGACATTTTGGAGCCCCAATTGCCGATGCGGCGTCTGCACAAGGTAGGTGTCATCGAGACGAGAGACAACTACTTCGAATATGGAGGCGTCGCGTGAAACGACGAGGGAACGCAGTGAGGAAGCCACAGACGAGAGAGAAAAAACGAGAACTCATTGAGGATACCAGCGGGGCTGGGAAGCCGGCGGACTTACCGGTGCTCCAGTCGCTGGTTACCGAAATGCTGGTCGCCCTGGGGGAAAGACCGGGTCGCAACGGCTTGCTCAAAACGCCCGAGCGCGTGGCCAAAGCCCTGGCGTTTATGACGCAAGGCTATCAGCGTGATATCGACCATCTGTTGAACGGCGCGCTGTTTCCGATCGAATACGACGAGATGGTCATCGTCAAAGACATTGATTTCTTCAGTATGTGTGAGCACCATCTCCTCCCGTTTTTCGGCAGAGTCCATGTCGGCTATTTGCCGAACAAGAAAGTCGTCGGCCTCAGCAAGATCCCGCGGATCGTCGACACATTTTCGAGGCGACTACAAGTACAGGAACGGTTGACGGTGCAAATCGCCGAAACGCTGAGCAGCAAGTTGAACGCGCACGGCGTCGGAGTCGTCGTCGAAGCGCGACATCTTTGCATGATGATGCGCGGAGTGGAAAAACAGAATACGGTCGCCGTCACCAGTTCCATGTTGGGAGCATTTCGCAGCCAATCGCAGACTCGCCTGGAATTTTTAAAATTGATCCGACACGGCAGTGTCGGCGACCCGGATTGAGTCCAGACAATCGTGCTCTCGATTCCGCTTATCCCGTGATATTCGCAACAAAAGAACGGACGGTTTCGTTGAACAGGTCGGGCCGTTCCAGATTCGAGAGATGGGCGGCTCCTGGAATAATGGCCAAGTGGGCGTTGGGAATCCGGTGTGCCATAAGCGTGGCGTCGGAAGGTGGGGTGGGAAGATCCAGTTCACCGACGATAATTTGAGCAGGACAGGTTATCCGTCTTAGGAGCGGGATGGAATCGGGCCTCTCCGCCATTGCCATTAAGTCCCCCGCTATGCCGCTGACTTGATTGCCCTCGATCATCGTACGCACGTGTTGAACCAGCTCCGGTCTCGTTTGGATCGTTGCGGGACTTAACAGCTTGGGAATCATCATGTCGGCGATCGCCCGCGCCCCTTGTTTATACGCAATCTGAGCCATCTCAAACCGCACCTGTTTCCCCTCGTCGGTATCGGCCTGGGCTCTCGTGTCGGCCAAGACCATACCTTTCACACGGTCGGCAAACTTTCGATGGAACGCGAACAGAATATACCCTCCCATGGAAAGTCCGACGAAGACCGCTTGCCGGATCGACAAGTAATCAAGCAGACCATGGACGTCATCGGCTGCTTGATCGAGAGAATAGTGCCAGAGCGGCGCATCGGATTCGCCATGTCCACGCAGATCGATCGTAATCACTCGGAACTGTGACGAAAGCGCGTCCTCCTGCTTTGCCCACATCGTTCGATTGAGCGGGAAGGCATGGAGAAAGACAATGGGAAAACCGGTTCCCCGATCGTTGAACGCGAGAGTCATGCCATTGATCTTGGTTTGCACCGTCTCCTCCGGAGGCTGCGGTTTTCGTATCATTGGCTGTCTGCACGGTCAAGAGGCGATTTGCGATCATGCCAAGGGGCGTATACAATTCCCGCTATCCTGAAGGAGTGAGATGACTCGCTTTCATGATCAGGCCCCTAATCTGTTCACCTCATCCGAAAGCTTCCAAGATACGGTCGAGGGCCCGCTTGCCGAGCGGATGAGGCCGCGTGAGTTTGTCGATTTCGTCGGGCAAGAGGAGCTTGTCGGTCCGGATTGTCCCTTGCGAAGAGCGATTGAAGCCGACCGGCTTTCTTCCGTCATTTTTTGGGGACCTCCCGGGTCGGGGAAGACGACCCTGGCCCATCTCATTGCCCGACATACCAAGGCCCAGTTTGTTCCCTTTTCGGCCGTGACAAGCGGCGTGCCGGAATTGCGCATGCTCATCAAAGCAGCCGAGCAACGGCGGGCGAGTAACGGTCAGCGGACGATTCTCTTTGTGGACGAGATCCATCGCTTCAACAAGGCGCAGCAAGATGCCTTTCTCCCTCATGTTGAACGAGGCACAATTATTCTGGTCGGTGCGACTACCGAGAATCCTTCTTTTGAAGTCATCAGCCCGCTGCTGTCGAGGTCGTTGGTTGTTGTCCTCAAGCCGCTTACCGAGGAGGCGTTGGGTCGGATCCTTGATCGCGCGCTGACCGATGTCGAACAAGGACTGGGAAAATGGCAGGCGCGCTTCTTACCGGACGCTCGGCAAGGACTGGTCTCCTTCGGTAATGGTGATGCGCGGGCGCTGCTCACATCGCTGGAATTTGTGGTGATGCAAGCGCCGGCTGGGGCCGATGGTGCGCGTGTAATAGATGGAGCGATGTTGCAAGCAGCGCTGGGCAAGAAGGTGCTCCGGTACGACAAGAGAGGCGAGGAACACTACAATGTCATCTCGGCCTACATCAAAAGCCTTCGTGATTCTGATGCGAACGGGGCGCTCTACTGGTTGGCTCGGATGCTGGATGCCGGCGAAGATCCGAAATTTATCGCCAGACGGATGGTCATTTTCGCGTCTGAAGATATCGGCAATGCCGATCCGTCAGCCCTTCTCGTGGCCACCTCCGTGGCACAAGCCGTCCAGTTCGTAGGACTCCCGGAGGCGCAGATCAATTTGGCTCAAGGCACTACCTATCTGGCATCACGACCTAAAGACAACGCGTCCTACGTCGGTCTCATGGAAGCACTGAAAGACGCGAAAATTCATGGCAATCTAGCTGTTCCGCTCCATCTCCGAAATGCCGTGACTTCTCTGATGAAGGACCTCGGGTATGGAACCGATTATCGCTATGCCCATGACGATCCAGCGGCACGAACCGAACAAACCCACCTTCCGGCGGCACTGAAAGATCGACGGTATTACCGTCCCAAGCCGCTGGAATAGGGCCGATTATCCTAGTTTACATTCTTGTCTAATCGGTTATACTTAGAGCAATGAAGCGAGGGGAAGGAAAACCGTCGGCCGGCATGATTGCACTGAGTGAGCGGAGGAAATTTGTCCGAGCCACTTTGGTCGGCTCCGCCTTGGTGTCGCCGAAGAGCGGGGGGCGGGCCTGTACAGCGGTCCTGGATAATGTGAACAAGATCGGGGCCGGACTTCACACCAAAGACCGCTTCCCATCAAACGAGAAAGTCACCGTCTCGCTCGCCTTCCTCGATTCCGATCGCGTCGAGCAACAGGAAAAGCTCGATGGGACCGTCGCCTGGGTCAAGCCCTGGGAAAAAAAAGGATTCTTGATCGGGGTCGTCTGGGATGAATTGGTGACGAAAGAGAAGAACCGCTGGCTGTACTACTATCTGGAAGAGACCCTCAAAGCTTCTGTCTAACGTCTTGCCCGCAACGCCGTCACAAGGTTCATCGACAACCACTGTACCCGCAGGGTGAGGAACTCGCTAGCTCATGGACACCAGCTGTTGCTTCACATTCTCTAGTTCTGCCGACAGCGATTCCCAGCGTGAGGTCAGTCGTTCGAGATCGTGCTTCCAGTCCTCCTGTTCTTGATGCAGGAGGTTCCAACGGTCGAACTCGGCGTAGAGTTGTGGATCCGCCAATTCCGCTTCGCGCGCCTTGATCTTGGTTTCAGCCTCGGTAATTTCTGCTTCGGCTCGGGACACCTGCTTTTCCAATCGTGCCTGAGTTTTAGTCAAGTCGCGCCGCTCCCCGCCTCGTCCTTTCGGCAGTACTTGCTGCTCCATCGCGCGGGTAGGTCCGGAGGAAGTGGATTGCGCGGCTGCATCGAGTTCCTCCCTCGTTTCCTTGATCGATTCGAACTCCTGGGCCTTCTTCCACAGGTAGTACTCATAATCACCGATGTAGTTTCGAGCTTGTCCCTCTTCGATCTCAACGACCCGGGTGGCGATGCGCGCCAGAAACGTCGGGTCATGGGAAATGAAAATGATAGTCCCGGGGAATTCAGCCAATGCATCGGTGAGCACATCCACCGAGGATGGATCCAAATGGTTCGTCGGCTCGTCCAGAAGCAAGGTATTGGCGGGCTCGACCAACATGCGGGCTAAAGCAACCCGGTTCCGCTCACCGCCGCTCAAAGCCTTGATCGGTTTTTTCTGATCCTGACCGGAAAACAAGAAGGCGCCTGCGATCCCGCGCAGAAAATTCATTTCCGCATGCTTGGTGGCTTCTTCGAGCGATTCGAGAACCGAATGCTCGGGGTTCAAGGTTTCCGCCTGATGTTGGGCGAAGTAGTGCAAGCTTACCCCATGCCCCATAGTCCTGGTTCCCGTATCAAGAGGGAGAACACCGGCGAGCATCTTCAGAAGAGTGCTTTTCCCCGCTCCGTTTTCACCGACCAGCGCGATCCGCTGGCCACGTTCCACGGAAAAATCGAGGGTCTTGTAGACGACCTTTTCACCGTAGCGTTTACTCGCCCCGGCCAGGTCGAGTACCTGGCGGCCGCTGGCAGTAGGAAGGGGGAAACGGAACTTGACTCGTTTTGGGTCTCGTTGGATTTCGATCCGCTTGACCTTGTCCAACTGCTTGAGACGCGATTGCACCTGGCTGGCTTTGTTCGCCTGGTACCGGAAGCGATCGACGAACTTCTGAACGCGGGCGATCTCTTTGGACTGTCGAGCCGCCGAGGCGTGGAGCTGCGCATCCTTTTCCGCTTTCAATTTGCGGAAGAGCGAATAGTTGCCCCGGTATTCCTCGATCTTGTGATGCCGCAGTTCCCAGATATGCGTGACCACGCGGTCCAGAAAGGCGGTATCGTGGCTGATGATCAGGAGCGTCATGCCGGATTGGAGTAGAAACTGTTCGAACCAACGCTGGGTCGGTTTATCCAAATGGTTGGTCGGCTCGTCGAGCATCAACACATCGGGGTTCGACAAGAGCAAATGCGCCAGCGCGACACGCATTCGATAGCCGCCGGATAGTTTCTCGACATGACGATCGAAATCGACTTCCGTAAACCCCAGCCCCATCAAAATACGCTTCGCTTCGTGCTCGGGGTACTCATCGCGATGGGCGGCATCGAGGACGGTCTTCCCGGTAATCGTCTCGAGCTCCTGTGGGAGGTAGCCGATCCGAAGCCGAGGCCGTTTGCGGATCGATCCTTTGTCCGGCGACTCTTCACCCAGGACCATGCGGAAGAGAGTCGTTTTCCCGGCGCCGTTCGGCCCCACCAATCCGACTCGTGAATTCGGACGAAGATGCGCGGATGCCTCAGTGAGCAGCACCTTCGTGGAATATTGCTTGCTGATCGATTCAATTTGAAGCATCGGCACAAACCTTTCGTGTGGAATCGGGCGACGACTGAGTCACCCATGAACTCGAATGAGCTGAACAGTCAGCGGGTCGGGAGGCGAGGCAGTTGAAGAAAATGGAACATTGTCGGTACGTGAAGAGCTAGCATGTGTAACGACCCAAAACACTGATGGTGGCTATCCGTCGGCTCAAGTACGAAAAATCTCAAAATAGCCGACGGGACGCACGAAGTGCGGTTTGGTGGAGCTGGCCGGGATTGAACCGGCGACCTCGTGAATGCCATTCACGCGCGCTCCCAACTGCGCCACAGCCCCACTCTGGGAGATTCAGAGATCAGAATTAATATGTAAAATTGCGACGTTGAAACAACGTGGCATGCTAACACGCAGTATAGAGCCAGTCAACCGACCAATCGCCGCCTCATCGTGCGAGGAACCCGAGCAAACGCTTTGGATGCAAAATATCACAACGATCACCTTGACAAAAGAATTGACCGCACCTACCATGATGCCCCTTGGTTCTGATCTCCCATCGGGTCAGAGCCATTTTTTCGCTCCGACGCCGGCTGTGGATATCTTCAACTTATGGGCAATCTCGTCATTATCGGTGCTCAGTGGGGCGATGAAGGCAAGGGCAAGATCGTCGACATCTTAGCCCGGGACGCCGACATCGTCGTACGCTATCAAGGTGGCTCCAACGCCGGGCATACAGTCATCAACGAGCGGGGAACTTATATTTTCCACCTTATTCCATCGGGAATCTTGTACCGGGGAACGACCTGTGTCATCGGCAACGGCGTCGTCGTCGATCCCGGTTCTCTGATCGAAGAGATGGATTTGCTCCAGACCAAAGGCATCACGATCGGCAACAACTTCGCCGTCAGCCAGCGGGCGCACTTGATCCTTCCCTATCATAAGGCGATCGATCGCGCGTCGGAACAATCCAAGGGGTCACGAAAGATCGGCACGACTGGGCGAGGGATCGGACCGTCCTATGCGGACAAAATGGCACGCATCGGAATCCTTATGGGCGATCTGCTCAACCCCCCCTTGTTTAAGAGAAAACTCGAAGAGAATCTCGTCGAGATGAACTGGTTCTTGGAGCGACTGTATAAAGTTGAAACCTTCCAAGTCGACAAAGTCTTCGATCAATACATGGGCTACGCCGATCGTCTCAAAAGTCACATCGTCGACACCACGGTGTTATTGAATCGCGCGATAGAGAAGAACAAGACGGTTTTGTTTGAAGGGGCTCAAGGCACGCATCTGGATGTGGACTTCGGCACCTATCCCTATGTGACCTCGTCCAGCGCAGCGGCCGGAGGAGCCTGTACGGGCACCGGTGTCGGTCCGACCATGATCGACGCTGTCATGGGTATCGCGAAGGCCTACTCGACAAGAGTCGGCAGTGGGCCGTTTCCAACAGAACTGACCGATGAGACCGGACGAGGACTTCAGGAACGAGGGCGAGAATTTGGATCGACCACAGGACGTGCGAGGCGATGCGGCTGGTTTGATGCGGTCGTGGTTCGTCATGCGACGCTGGTGAATGGGCTCACGTCCCTGGCTCTGACCAAGCTCGATGTCCTCGACGGCTGCAAGGAGTTGAAGCTTTGTACCGGGTACAGGCAGGGGAGTACCGTCTATAAAGACATGCCGGCTGACGTGGACGTGTTGACCGGCTGCGAGCCGGTCTATCAACGGATGAAAGGGTGGACCACTGCGACGACAGGGACGACCAGTTACAAGCGGCTTCCGGCGGAAGCGAAACGGTACCTGGCTCGCATCGAAGAGTTGTCGCGGTGCCGAATCGATATGATCTCGACCGGGTCCAAGCGCGGGGAGACGATCATGCTGCGGAATCCTGTGGACTGTTCCCGCCGACGCCCCAGACGCCGCCCACAAAAATAGTCAATAGTCATCGGTCATTGGTCAATGCTATGATGCGGAAATAGATCTTTGGCTGGCCTTTGTTCCAGTCGTTTCACGAATAACGATTCACGTCGCCTTTTCACATACGAGCCGGTAGCTCAGTCGGTAGAGCATCGCCCTTTTAAGGCGAGGGCCCTGGGTTCGAGTCCCAGCCGGCTCACCAGATCTTTCAATAACTTCTGCGCGTCTGCCTGGCCACTTTCTTCCTCGGTTACGGTTTTGGTCACGGTTTTCTTTTCCGTTAACCCTTCGACTGCCTGATACAGGTGAGTAGGGAGAGATGGGCGTATCGGGAAAGCATGGCTGGAGATTTCCAACCCCCTAATGCCATCAGCGTACGGTCGTTTGCCCCTTGCATGGCAAGCCGAGAAGCGAAGGTGTGCC
>JAICUC010000144.1 GCA_025936075.1 Nitrospira sp.
AAGCCATCACAATTGGGGCATCGGCGATTTTCGAGATCTGGGCGCCGTCATCGAATGGGCAGGAAAACGTCTGGGCGCTGCTGTGATCGGGTTAAATCCCCTCCACGCTCTCAAGAATACCAAGCCTTATCATATTAGTCCGTATGCTCCCACCAGCCGCCTGTTTTTGAACGATTTGTATATCGACATTACTCAGATTCCAGAGTGCTGGATGGGTCCGGATGTGCAAAATCGGCTTGCAGACCCTTTATTGGGTGCAAGGATTGAAGCGGCTCGGCAGTGCGAATTGGTGGATTATGACGCGGTGAAGTCAACGAAGCGCGAGATCCTCGAACTTTGCTATCGGGTATTTGTGAGGGAGCACTTCGAAGGCCTTGAACCGGAGTTGAAGCCAAAGACCGATCGGGGGAAAAGCTTTCTTCACTTCACGGAGCGGGAAGGAGAATCCCTGACGCACTATGCATTATTTCAAGCTCTGGAGGAAGAGCGGCAGTCCATCTCCTCGACGTCGACGATCTGGGAAGACTGGCCGGAACCCTACCGATCTCCGACTTCGGAAGCTGTGGAAGAGTTTCGGCGTCGGAAGATGCCGCGTGTGCGATTCTTTCAATATCTGCAATGGCTGGCAGCGGATCAGTTGCTTGGGGCGGTGAAAAAGACGCATGAGGCCGGTATGCCGATCGGTTTGTACCATGACTTTGCACTAGGAAGCGAACGCCATGGAGCCGATGGATGGTTGAATCAAGAGGTATTGGCGTTCAAGGCCGATTGCGGTGCGCCGCCCGATGCACTTGGTCCTGAGGGACAGAATTGGGGAATCCCTCCACTGGATCCATTGCGTCTGCGCGCAAGCGGGTATCGGTATTTCATCGAATTGCTACGCAATAATCTGCGCTACGGAGGAGCGATACGGATCGATCATGTGATGGCGCTCTTTCGACTGTTTTGGATTCCCCGTGGTCTCCCACCCGCAATGGGGACGTATGTTCATTATCGGGATGACGAACTGCTGGCGATCTTGGCGCTGGAAAGCGTGCGGGCGAAGGCAATGGTGATCGGCGAAGATCTAGGAACCGTTCCAGATTGGGTGCGCGATCGGCTCGGAACAGCGGGGGTCTTCTCGTATCGAGTCTTCTATTTTGAGCGAGAATACGGGGGAAGTTGGAAGCCTCCGGCTCACTATCCCGCTCAATCCCTCGCCGTCGTCACAACCCACGATCTTCCGACATTGAGCGGATATTGGGAAGGGGTGGATATCGAAACACGATCCGAGCTGGGACTCTTCGCTTCGGAGGAAGCTCGCAATGCGATGTGGGCAGAGCGGCATCGAGAAAAGAAGGGAATCCTCGCTGCATTGAAGTCGGAAGGACTTCTGCCCATAGGGATATCCGATGATCCGACCCACGTGCCGAGGATGACGACTGAGTTGATGGAACATATTCATCACTATCTGGCCCGGACACCCGCGTCCATCGTCTTGGCCAATATTGAAGATATCATCGGCACCCGATGCCAGACCAATCTACCGGGAACGGTGGATCAGCATCCGAATTGGTGCCGGAAATTGAGTCGGACAGTGGAGGACTTGGTCCAAGACGCGCGATTTGAGCGACTCGCGTCTCTGTTGCGTATGACCCGCCCTCTTGTGTAAGTACTTCCGTGAAGGAATCCACTCGTTATCGATGTTTTCAATTCAGAGTCGTGATCCTCGGCTAAGCGGAGCGAGTCGATGACTGCCATGACGCATCGTGACCGCCTCGTGCTGGCGATCGCTGCAGCCTGCTTTCTCATTATTTTAGTCATTGAAGAATTCTCTCCCGTCAACGTTGTCGGTGCCTATGGATACGTATTGCCTATCTTGTTGGTGACCACCCTCCGGAATAGAACCATCATGTTGGTGACCGTATTGGCCTGTGTCGCTGCAACCTATTCAGGTCTACTCCAACCGACGAAGCCGGGAAGATTTCAATCGGCGGTCATCAATCGGAGCGTGGTCGTCGGCGTCTTGCTGTCGGTGGCTTACCTGGGTGTCAGTTGGGAGGAGAGGAAGGCGAGAGAAGAGGCGGCGAGGGCGGCGCTGGCCCGAGAAACCGAAAGTCTGCTCAAAGCCAACACGCAACTGGTGCAGGCGAAAGATCAACTGAACCGGTCGGAACGGTTGGCTGCGGTGGGTCAGCTGGTGGCGTCTGTGGCGCATGAAGTAGGCACGCCGCTTCACTCGATTGCGTGGCATGTCCAGGCTCTGGCCGAAGAGCCTGGTGCAACGCCGGAGATGAGAAAGCGGGTGGCCATCATCGATGATCAGCTCACGCGAGTGGTTCGAATCATTCAGGACTTACTGTCTTCAACCCGGCCCCGGCAGCTTGAGCCGCAATGGCTTCCTGTCGAGGAAGTGGTCAGCCCATCTGCGGTTCTGATGGAACCGGCTTTCCATGAGAAAGGGATCATTCTGATTGTCGACATTCCAAAGGACCTTCCTCTGGTTTGGGCAGACAAGGAAAAAATTCATCAGGCATTGGTAAACGTCCTGGCCAATGCGCTTGCCGCAACACCTGCACAGGGAAAGGTGACCGTCATGGCAGGAAGTCGCGAGGCGTCGTCAGCCGAACTCGACCGTGGTCGGCTGATTGCAGACGGTATGTCGTCGTCAGTGGTTACGATCGAGGTGCAGGATACAGGATGCGGTATGCCGGAGGAAGACGTACAGAAAGCTTTTGAGCCATTTTTTACGACGAAGGCGGTTGGCAAGGGAACCGGATTGGGGCTATTCTTGAGCCGCGAATCGGTGGTGGCTCATGGGGGCAGCCTCGCGATGACGAGTGAGATCGGGTGTGGCACGATTGTGACGATGACGTTACCGGCGATGCAACGTGAACCCATTCATACGAGGGAGGAGGCGTAATGCAACCCGCGACGATTCTGGTGGCCGACGACGATGTGGTTGCACGTGAGTTGTTGGCGGAGGCTCTCAGGAAGGAAGGGTATCATGTCGAGGCCTTTGCCGGTGGAGAAGAGGTGATTGCACGTGGGCGCCAAGGAAGGGTCGATTTAGTGTTGACGGATATCCGCATGGGCGCGGTGGATGGGTTGACGGTTTTGCGGGAATTCAAACGAGTGAGTCCGAATACGGCCGTGGTGGTCCTCACCGCATTCGGCTCTCTGGAAGGCGCGATCGAAGCGATTAAGCAAGGCGCTTACGATTACCTGGCGAAGCCGTTCAAGAAAGAGGACATCAAGCTGGTAGTCAAAAGGGGGTTGGATCACTGCCGATTGCTCCAAGAGAATGCGCGGTTCCGAGAAGAGTTGAAGAGTAAGGACGAGTGGTCTCCATTGGTCGGAAGCAGCACGGCGATGTTGGAGGTGTACAAGTTGGTCGCGCGCGTAGCGGAAAGCAAGAGCACGGTACTGCTCCAGGGGGAAAGCGGCACAGGCAAAGAGCTTATTGCGCGGGCCATTCACACGAATGGCCCGCGTCGGGATAAGCCCTTCATCCCCGTCAATTGCGGTGCGTTGCCCGATACCTTGCTGGAATCTGAAATGTTCGGATATGAGAAAGGGGCCTTCACCGGCGCAGCAGGGACCAAGGTAGGGCTCTTCGAATCAGCCAACGGAGGGACACTGTTTCTCGACGAGATCGGTGAGTTAGGACAAGCATTGCAAGTGAAGTTGTTGCGGGTCATGCAGGACCAGGAGGTTCGTCGGGTCGGGAGCACGACATCCACGAGAGTCGATGTTCGAATCATCGCCGCGACCAATCGAGATCTTGAACAACTGGTGAAGGAGGGAAAATTTCGGGACGACCTCTTCTACCGGCTGAAAGTTGTTCCGATCACGTTGCCGTCCTTAGTGGATCGGCGGGAAGACATTCCGATGCTGGTGCACCACTTCTTACAAAAGTGCGCGGCAGGTACGGACCATGCGGTACGGGGAGTCCTGCCGGAAACGATGGTGCTCTTGACCCAGTATCGATGGCCCGGCAACGTCCGAGAGCTTGAAAATGCGATTGAACGCGCCGTGTCATTAAGCCACGGCCCTCTGCTGACGCCGGATGATTTACCTGAAGTGATTCGCCAGAGCGCAACGACTGAAGAGGCTGCACGACTTTCTCAAGCCGATCAGCTCGATGAGGTGTGTCTGACCTTAGAAGAAGTGGAAAAGCGTCATTTGACTCGCGTACTCAAGGAAACGAAAGGAAATAAGGTAAAGGCCGCAAAAATTCTCGGCATCGACAGACGGACGCTCTACCGTATGGCAGAGCGTTTCGGCCTGGATCTTGGAGAAGAGGCTGAAGGAGCGGAAAAAGAACCTGTCTAAGGCTTTGATCCGTAAAAGGTCTGTGTTGTGTAGGTGTCCTGTACGATTTTTAGCTCGTTCTTGATCAATCGCAGTTTGTTTTCCGCACTTTGAGGAACTTGCGGTGCAGTGGGGCCCCATCCTTGGAACATCGTTTGCTTACCTTCTGATGATATTTGCAGGCGGAGACGGGAGCTCTGGTCGGTTTCCGGCGTCACGGACGCTGCAGCACGGCTCCTGACCACACCGAACCGTCCTTTTACAAGCCAATCAAAGATGCTGGGTGTCTCATCTCTGTAGTCTGTCTGAAGCTGAGCCCCGTCTTTCCAGTCCACGTCGTAGTCATCATCATCCAGGACTTTCGTTACCGCCGCTTTCACCCGGTCTGCCGGGGCCGGCAATGTTACCTCGACGACATCAGGCTCAACAGAACGCTGAACACCGGAACATCCAAAGGTGAAGACTGTGAGGGCGACGATAGCGAGACAGTCCTTACGGATCATTTTGTTCTGGCCTCCTTCAGACGGTATACGAGGTGAGTATCGGTCTGCGTCACTCCTTCTATACGATGGATACGACTTAAGACCAGTTGAGTCAAGGCATCTTGGTCCGGTATATCGGCTATCGCGATGATGTCCGGCTTGCCCCAACAGGGATCGATCGTTTTTATCTCTTTGATTTCACCCAGCGCCGTGACGACAGCCGCTGTTTGCCCCGGTAGTACATTGATCAGCACGTATGCCCGATCCGACATGCCTTGATCTCCCGGAGCTGGACCATGAATCATATGGGGAACTGCCCCGGAAGAGGGCTGCTTTATAGCAAAGTCATTTTGCGCTGTCAACTCCAGCTTGGTCTTCATGGATTTTGATGACGACATGATAGAAGGAATCCTCTTTAAATGTGGTTTGGCCATGGTCTCACTTTGGCGCAACAAGCACTTCGATCCGGCAGTGCTCGCTGACGCTTGTTAAGGTTGTTTCCAGCCGTTTCGGGCTTCCGATTCGGCCTTCCGGATCGTACATGAAGCAAAACAAGGTCGAGCATCGGCCTTGAGCCTTGTAATAAGCGGAGTCCACCGCGACCTGATCGGCGAGTTCCTTCGTAGTCAATCCGGATCTGGTCTTCTTCGCCACCACGGCGATCCGGTCACGATTGACAAGCAGCGTCATTCTTGATGCGCCTCCTGAATAGGGAGGTGTCCATTCATCGGTCGCGACCTCGTCGAACTCCACCTTCAACAACGCGCACAAGAGGTCCTGTAGATCGTAATCGTCGTCGACCTCAAGTGTCGGACGATAGTCTCTCCGAAGACGGAGGTGACGGGCTACGGTGTGAAAGCGATGACAGACTTTCCGAATGAGATGGAGCGGGTCTTGGTCAAGCGCGGAATCGAACGCCGATTCGACCAACCGAGCGCGGCTCAGACTGATCGACGGGCTATCTAACGGCGGGTCTTGCGGAACCGGCACAATAGAAGGAGTGGCCGCCTCGGACGCCGTTGACTGAGTATTCAACGCGGATGCTGAAGCATCGGTGTGGTGTTGAACCGGTATTGACGGAGATGCCGGAACCACCGCCGGTGACGGCCGAGCCTGTTTCGATTCGTCGAGTGTTGATGGCATTGACTGGGTGAATGGAGCGGGCTCCGGTGGAGGAGGTGGATTTGTGCTTGGGGCGAGAATAGGAGGAGTAGATGGTTCGGATGTCACAGGTATAGGCGTCGGAAGAGGTGTCGAAGCTGCTGTAGAGAGCGGAGATAGTGTCGGTGCCGGGATCGAAATCGGAGGTGGAGTCAGTATTGGAGTCGAGATTTGAGATGCTGGTGTAATGGGTTGTATTGGGGGTGCGGGTGTGACAGGAGAAATCGACGGCCCCACATTCGTTGCCATGGCCACGGCGACCGTCATCGGCGTAGCGGCTTGTGCTGCCACGGTGGTCGAAGTCGTAGGCGAGACAAGCATCAGACGTGCGGGGCTCTGTATGTTGGCCTCATGTGAGGGCTCGTTCTTTGGTGGCGGCTTGAGTCCTTGAAGCTCCAGTTTCCGATCCTCCAAGATTTGTATAAGATCTTTAAGGACGGTAAGGGTCTGCGTCACCTCAGCCTTGTCGGCTGTGCGAATCTTGAAGCTCCGATAGGTTTGGAATTCGTGAGAACGCTCACCGAACGCCTGCCGCAGGCATTCACGAAATTGCAGCTCGGCTTTGCTTTGTGCCGCATCACGGTAAGGGAACCCCTCTTGGCTGATGTCACTGATTGTCGCCAACACTTCATGGAACTTCTTGATTCGGTGCGTAACCTCTTCGATGAGAGCGGCTTTCGATCGGGACCGTTGATGTTCCGCTGCGCGCGTCCGTGCCATGGCTGTGTGAAAAAGTCTAGCCGAGGCGCGGATGCCTGGCAAGAAAACAACCGCTTTTGACGAATGGGGCAATCCGGCAAGGTGCTCACATGCGCAAGCCTTACACTCATTCGACACAGCGTGAAGGGTTATCCGCATGGGGAAACAACAATGAGTCTGTGAAGAACGAACGGCATGCGCATGAAGACGCATTATGAATTGACTGAGCGCGTTGGGATCGCTATTCCCGGGTGCCGAATTCGATCAATATTGCGATGTAGGCAGTGATATCCCATCTGAATGGCCCGACCGCCAAGAATGGCGGCCGGGTATACATTCCCTTTGTCAATTCACACAATGATTCAAGATGCTACACCGCTCCCTTTCGATGCCATGCGCTCACAAGATCCTAAACAGCGTCGGCACAACTCGGCGCACTGCTTTATCATCTGATCATTCCCTGCCGTCTGCTCGCAACTTTCCGCACAGAGCCGGCACATCTCGGAACAGAGGCCGCACACGCGATCATGAAGTGAAGATTCCCGGGCCATATAATCGGCAGCCGTCGTGCACATCTGCGCACAGTCCGTTAGTAAGCGAATATGGTGTGGTGTTGCGTGACGCCCCCCGAGTTGTAAGCAATGCCCGATCATGTGGATGCAGAGCGCATGGCAGTCTTGGCAGAGTTGTAGACAATGCCTCATTTCCTCGCTCATGTGATGCCCTTCCATGGTAGCCGCTTCGTGCGTCGCGGCATCCGCCCCTCGCAGTATGGCCAATGAAGCACTCGTCGCGAACAAAGAAGCACCGGTGGTCACAAATGTTCTCCTGCTCATGTCTGGCATAAGTCCCCCTTCTGTGGTTCATGGTCCTCGCCGATCACGTGGGCTTGGACAACAGCAACAGCGTGAAAAAGTCTAATGGGTTATCGGAGAAAACGAGACGAAGGGGGTATCAAACCCTAAGGACTGTTGTAGGGATCGAGCGATGGATAGAGGTATCGGCAATACGTGGTGGTTCGGTCACTCGAACAAGCGGTACAAACGTATCGGGATGAAGGGGAATCGGCAATGCACATCCAAGATGGAATAGGCTCACGGCAGTATTCGAGGAGAACTGGGATTGAGGGCCCATTTCGAGAAATGCATCGCATGTCCCGCGTACAGGCTCCTCCATCCCGGAGGTGCAGTCTATCTCAGTTGATTGTTGCAACGGCAGAACACAGGCGTAGGCATTGAAGGTAAGAACGACAAGCAGGACTGCCAAAAAGACAGAAACCCGTACCATGAGTTGAATGCTACGCCGTGCTGTTTATGATGTCAATTCTGGGTCCGTGCATGTGATTTCTACTGCTGTAAATAAAGGAAGCAAGTGGAATAACTCACCGGTGCCCGTGCGGCTAAACCGGTCAGGTCATCTATCGTTCGCCGGTGCGGATGTACGTACCCAAGGAAGACTACATTGAGTGTTGGTGCCGGTGTTCACCGTGCTCGTCAGTGTGCTGATGG
>JAICUC010000165.1 GCA_025936075.1 Nitrospira sp.
AGATATTGCATTCAGCCTTCTTAGCTGAATGGGCAAAGATACTAGAGGAGAAAAAAGCGGCTTGAAATAAGAGGGGCGAAGAAAGGGATGGAGGCCTGTTCTATAGGTTTACGCATCGACCTCAGATGCTCTCACTACGATACGGGTGCGATGCAGATATTGCATTCGGCCTTCTTAGACGAGTGGGCAAAGCAATAATAAAAAATGAGAAGATTTAAGGGGGCAGCCCCCCCTTAAATCTTCCTCATACGGTTGATGTGTATAACTCACGACTTCATCTGACAGGCAGTCAGCCCTCAGCGCCAGTCCTGCACTTTCGCCACTTAATTGCTGCCCTCACTGATACACCATCCAATACGACCGTACCCCCTCGCGTTCAGCCAGCATCCGGCAGTAGGGCTCGGTCTGGCAGGGACGCGCGCGTGAACCCTCGGCGGTCACATCGTTCCCGCGCCTATAATCCACCACGTATTCTTTCCGTGACGAAGAACAGCCGATAAGCGACAGGATCTGCCAAACAACATACCCAGCACGAAGAAGATACCAATCCAGCTCCGGACTGAGGGTCTCGGACCACCGTTGGATTCTGCGTGGTGCTGAGTGTCTTATTGCGGTTTGATGGACATGAACACGCCGCCACCTCTCAATGCGAGTAAATCACATTTATCCTGCCCCGAATTTTCACAAGTCCCCATCCTTCATCTGTAGGGAATCTAGCCATTCTTCTGGTGAATGATCTGAGCCGCCACCCAAGCAGGACCATAGGTCCAAGGCAGATAGAAATGTGAGTTTTCCTCGCTCGGTCATAGGTTCACCCCTATGATAAGCGAAGGAGGATTCGCACATGCAGGTACAGCAGGAGAGTCAATTATCAGATACTTCGCCCACCATCTTAGTCGTCGATGATGAAGTCCCGATCACCAACCTGTGCAAAGCGCTTCTCGAAGCGTCGGGATTCACGGTCCTCGAAGCCGACGGCAGCTCCGAAGCGCTCAAGATCTGCACGCAGCATCGAGGGCCGATCGACCTTCTGCTGGCCGACCTGGTTTTGCCCCCACCGGGTTTTCAGCTTGCATCAACTGCTAATCAATTCCCCCACTTGAACGGTCAATGACCTGGCCGTCCGCGCCAGCACGATCCGAAGCGGTCTCCGTATCATTCTGATATCAGGAAATCCCGACAAAGAATTGGAAAGCCATGGGATCAAACGCGGGACCTTCCCCTTTTTGGCCAAGCCGTTCGATCGGCAGGATCTGATTGCCATCGTGCATCACGTCCTTGCACAACCAGCGATGACTCTGGCGGTAGAGAAGCCACGCCAAGTTAACGGGACTGAATGGTTCGGGTGAGTCGAGCATTCACGGTGCGCGAGTCTTCTTCCAGCTCGACACCCTATAGGGATCTTCAGAAGGAATGATGCACCATATGTACCAGGTCTTCTTCTATCTATTGTGCGGTGACTGGCCTTGCGGAAATTCCCAGTAGGCACGCAAGTATATCTACGATGAAATTCTGCGAAGGAGCCGCTGGAGCCAATTAGAACCTTACCGTAGGAAGGACCAGGTACGCTGTGGCAATGCACGGAGCACTAGATATGGAAAATGAAAGGTGGCTGCAGGTCATGATTGTGGACGACCATGTTCTTGTCCGGAAAGGGATTCGGTCAATTTTAGACGGCTACGGAGACATCCAGGTGGTAGGAGAAGCGAGTAATGGCATCGAGGCGATTATGTTAATGGAACGACTTCATCCAAGCATTGTGCTCATGGACGTGAACATGCCCAAAATGGACGGTGTTGAGGCGACAGCCCAGATCAGGAGCAGGTATCCGGACACAATTATCATCGGGCTGTCAGTGAACCCGAACCAGAATAATCAAGAGACCATGACACGCGTCGGTGCGGTTGGGCTGATTCCAAAAGAAGAGGCGGGCGACCGGCTCTATGACGCGATTCACGAAGCCGTGCAGAGTCGGTCCACATCTGGCCGACCCTGGCTCCCGCCTCAGGTAGGTTTGGATAACAAGGACGAAACAGCGCGAGGATTTCCAAGCAATAGTGTTCGATCATGGCCGCCTCATACTCCATAAGCGGCCGGTTCAGGGCGATGGCGACATTATGGCAGAATAGGATCCTGCGCTTGCTGGCTTCCAAAGACCCGCCGCGACACTGTTTCAGAGACATATGGTGGCGGTCCCCACTGATTGGAAGGCCGAACTTTGTGCCGGGTCTGGCTGCATTGGAGGGAACCATCGAAGCGCTACAGTCCACCATGCGATACAAAGGCACTGAGCAGGGCGGCACTGGCCGCCGCGCGTGCCGAACAGGACAAGCATCAACGGTTCGATCCGGCGCTCGTGTTGGCAGTGCAGCGGGACCCCCCAGGTAATATTGCGCCCCCCTGAGATGGAAAGCCCTTCACTGTCCAAGAGTTGCTTAAAGCGGCTTTGTTCGGTCATTTTCCATCTTCAGCCTTGCTGATGGCACCAAAACCGACGTTGAAGGCAACTGCCTCATCATTCAGCAGACGAGGGGTGTGAGGATCAGGCTACGACGCCGGCTCCGAGCCGACTTCGGGGCTCGACTCGCGTGCAGCGACGATCATGTCTCCATGATCCACACTTTACCGCCTTCAGGCTCGCTTCGCGATGGACATACTCCCTGTCTTCAGGCTCATGTGTCATTGGACAAAGCTCATCGTTGACAAGACCTCAGCATGAGTCTATCCTCGGCCCACAATAGGCGTCGGCGTCCATTGAAATTCCTATCCTTACATTCTTAACCTTCTGATGAGTTCCTTCGACGACTTCAAGGGCATTCTCCCGTACGCGAGCGAAGTGTTTGGTATCTATCAGCCGCTGCTCGGCTGGAAATCGAAGCGCATCGCTAAACGGTACGAGAAGTACCGTACGTCTCTCTATAACGAGCTGGCATCGCGCGCACTCGCCAACGCACGCGCGCCCGTGGAGGTGAAGCTGTCTGCCAGCGCGGCGGGAGCGGTGAGCACGACGCTCGCAGGCCGGGCGGCTTCGATCATCACGGTCTCGAAACTGGAGCCCCTCGATCTTGAGCTCGCATTAGCGCCGCGAATCTCATCGACGATCGACAGCGGCATCGCACGGTTGCTGGCCGCCGAGCTGGGAAACACGGCACCGGTCAACTGGACGACGGTGATCACCGCCGATCACATCAACGAGCTGCTTAAAACATTCCAGCGCATCATCACCGGCGGCGAGATCTCGAAGTTTCCGGCTCTGCAGACGTATGTCGAAGCGTTCACCAAGGCATACGCAGGCAGCGACGCTCAAACGATCGCGCAGGAATTGTTTGCCCGGGAGAGCAAAGTCGCTGGCTATTTGCTGTATTTGGTGAAGAACACTCCATCGAATCTGGAGCTGCTGTTCTTCAGCAGCCCCATCTCTGCGCTGCTGTCGGCTGCCACGCCGGCCGACCCGCTCCTGAGCTTCGGCAAGAATGACTATGAGGCGATTCTGTCACCCATCGGCATCATTCATCTGTATCGCGAGTATTTCTTCGAGTTCGATTCGTTCCTTGGCCCGCCGGTTGGTCATGTGTGGCTGAGCCCGGGTGGCACGGTGGAGCTGATCGAGATTTCCACCCGGCGTACGCTCACTGAGAAGACCGTCGAGCAATCCCTCGAAACGACGGTGAAGTCCGAAAGCGACATCACCACGCAAGACGATATCGCCGATGCGGTGAAAGAAGATAACCGCGACAACATCAAGTTCGGCTTCTCGAACACGGCTTCGTACTCCTCGCCGATTTTCTCGGACTCGGCGACGGCTGATCTGTCAATCGACAAGACAAAGGAAACCTCGCGCGAGACCACACACAAACAGATGCGCCAGCAGAGCGAAAAGCTATCCAGCGAGATCAAGCGCAACTTCAAGACGACCTTCAAGACATCCACCGAAACGACCGACACCTCCAGCAAGCGCTACGTCATCCAGAACACCACGGACAAGCTCGTGAACTACGAGCTGCGGCGGAAGATGCGGAAAGTGGGTGTGCAGGTGCAGGACATCGGCGTGTCTCTGTGCTGGCACACATTCGTGGACGATGCGGGACGGGACCTCGGCATTGCGAAGCTGGTCCATATCGGGCAGCCGCCGGACTTGAGCGATCTCGTGCAGCCGGAAGCGCCGGCGATCCCGACGTCGCAATCGCAGGAAGTGAGTCTGTCGATTCCCTTCGTCGGTAAGGACACGGACGACACGGACAACCAATACACCGACGGCACTGAAACCGAATCCGGCGGCCTGTTTGACGCGACCGAGCACATCCAGGCGGACTTCGATCAGCACGTGACGTACTCGCAGCCGGGGTACACCCTGAACTCCGTGGACCTCGATCCGCAAGGGTCCGATGCGTTGCTGTCGGTACGTAATCTCGCGTCCACCAACGGCAGCAGCGCCGCTACGTTCACCATTCACCTGAACTACGTGAACTGGAACGGCCAGAATCAGATTCCGCTGAAGGCGGTTCTGCATTGGGAGCCGAGCGAGTCCGTACGGAGTGCGGTGACGACGGAGTACAACTCGCGTCTCGCGTTGTACAACAACGAGAAGGCGCGGCGTTACAAGGAAGCATTCTACGAGGCCGCGCGGGAGCGCATTAAGCTCGCCAGCAACATCACGCCACGTCCGGCGGAAGACTTGCGGGAAGAAGAGCGTACCGTTGTCTATCGCGCGCTGATCAGCCAGCTCATGAGTGTCGGCGCGAACCAGTCCAAGCACGTGATCTCCGAGCTGGTGCGGTCGATTTTCGACGTAGACCGTATGCTCTATTTCGTGGCGCCGGAGTGGTGGGTACCCAGACTGCATCGGAGCGCACAGCAGTTAGGAGATGATGGCACCACGACGCTCACATCGACCCCAGCCACCGACAATGTGACGAACCTCTCCGTCGCCAAGGCCTTCGGCAATTTCACGGTGAAGATTCCGGGCATCGTCACGACTTCGGGTAGCTCCACGCGCGGCACGGCCATTTCGGGAGAGAACCTCACGAGCTGGGGTGGGGCGAAAGAGCTGAATCGCGACAGTTACTTCATCACCGAAGAAAGCTCGCCCGCCAAACTCGGTTCGTCGCTCGGCTGGCTATTGCAACTCGATGGCGATAATCTGCGCAACGCGTTTCTGAACGCGCCGTGGGTGAAGGCGGTGATTCCGATCCGCATCGGCAAGGAAGCGGCGGCACTCAATTGGCTGCAGCAGGCGCATGTAGAAGGGGCGGAAGGGCTCGATGCCGCTTACAACGCGTCCCCCGACGATCCGACGGACATCCAATCCACGCCGAATCACACGGTGACGATCCGCGAGGCGCTGGATTTCCTGATCAGCCGCATTCAGAAGTTCGATGAGAACTCGCGCACGCCAATTGTCGGCAACCCGGCAGACCCGTCCGACCCAAGTAATCACTTCGCCGGCAGCTTGCCGACCGAAGCCGTGTTCGAGCACGGCTTCTATCCGCTACAAGGTGGCGTGCAGTTCAACGCAGACGGCACGACGCAGCCGGTCTTCTCGCAATGGATGGAGATTCTGCCGACGGATCAGATCGCGGCGCTCGCTGTCGAATACGACCCGAAGACATTGCAGGTGAAGGACCCCTCGGCCTGACGCAGGAGCTGCACGCGTGGGAGGAGGATCGCCACCGCAGGCACCGACACCGCCACAGCCGCCGAAGCCATCCCCGGCTCCGTCGGCGCCGATCTCGGATTTTCCCGGGCTCGCAAAGAAACTCGCGAAACAGCTGAAAGACAAGAAAGACGAGGACGTGCGGCGCGCGGTGTCGGCCCTGTCGCCGTCGGACCGGGTGAAGCTCGAAGCCGTGCTGGGGGCCACACTGGGGAAAGACCGGCTGAAGCCCCAAGGCATCGAGCTGCGAAGAATTATTCGTTTTTTTCAGCGGCCTTCGGGCAAAACCATCACGCCCACTCCGTTCACAATGTCCGGCGGCACGGCTGTGGATCTGAAAAACAGCAAGATCGCCGACGGCAAAGTGGTAAGCGCAAAGACCGGTGTGAAGGCGAGTGTCGGCGCCAAGTCGAAGATTGCCTATGCGCTGACGTACACCGGAAGCGATGCCGGTGAAATGAAATGGCTACAGATGATCTGGCGCGATGTGACGCTGAATTTCCCGGCGTCCGGCAAGGACAAGGCGCGGAGCGTGGCATTTAAAAAACGCTTCGATCATCTCGCGCGCCAAGACATGCCGTACTTTGCGAGCACCCATCCGGACCACGCGAAGAACGGCGACAAGTGCCGCTGGCAGGCGGATTGTGTGTCGGTTGATGAGCCGTTTTACGAACACGGGTCGCCGGTGAAGCGTTTGAACGGCGAGCTCACCATGATGGACGACCCGAGCCCCTCCATGCTTGCGGGCGAAGCGTCGACGATATTTGGCCAGGCCAACGCTCCGGAGTCGATCGTCGCGGGCTTTCATGCCGAGACGTATCTCGTGCATGGCCTCGATGTGCTCTATCGCGTGACGATCGATATTTCCTGGAAGCTAACGAAGTCGGCTCCGGGTGCCGAAGGCACGATCAAAATCAGCGGCGCACCGGCCAGCGAAATTACGGGCGCACAGCGAGCGCGCGTCGCTATCGAGAATCCTGACACGAACTTTCTTCCTGGCCCGCAGATGCCGGCGCCGCTGTGGGGTGACGATCTGGATCCGATTAAGGATTTGGCACCGGGCGATTGGAGCAGTCTCACGAAGGATGTCGAGAAAGTGTCTTCCACTGCGTGGGCGGCCAACATTGGCATGGTGCCCTATATGAAGGAGGTGAACCCGTCCGATCGCATTAACCTCGGTAAGCGGTATGCGAAGGGCCTGAACTATGATGGCTTGATGGTCGTCGATGGTGAGACCGGCTTCATCGACAGCACCAACAAGTACACGGGCGCCTTCATTCCAACAGACCGGCTCACAATGCCGCCCAATCTTGCGTTGGTGCTGGGCAAGCCTAGCCTGCACGTCGGTAAAACCGATTTTCCGAAAGAAGCGGCTGTCGGCACGCTTCGGCACGAGATGCAGCACGTTCAGCAGGCCGCCTACGCAATCGGCTGGCTGGTGAAGTGGCAGGACGATCTCACCGCGCTCAATTTCGAGTCCTGGCTCAAAACGCAGAAGCTGTCCACGGTCGACCGCCTGATCGTTGAAGGCTACATCAACAATCGCCTCGGCACCATCGAAACGTTGGGCTGGACCGAAGGGCTCGTCGCCGCGATTCCATTTTTGCCAGCGGCCGTGGACGTGAGCCTGCTCAAAGTGAAGGAGCAATGGCCGACAGCGCTGCGCGAGCTCCGTGGCGCGGGCGACAAATACACTGCGTTGACCATGCGCGAGGCGGCCGTGAAGTCGCTCGCGATCCATCGCATCCGCCGCTACCTCTGCGGATTCGCGACGAATGTTCAGCGCGATACGTTCATCCTGTGGGTCAAAGCGATCATGGATCCCGCGAAGCTCACTCCGGAACCCGATGCGGAGACGATCAAGCTGGTGAAGAGCTTCTTCGACCCCCAATCGCAGTGGCTGAAAGACGTTCTGGCTATTGCGCAGAGGCCGTGCCCGAAGTGATCGGGCTGTGACCTGCTTG
>JAICUC010000337.1 GCA_025936075.1 Nitrospira sp.
GCAAGGTCGACGTGCGCAATCAGGGCGACCAACCTCCACAGGGCACGGACACCCACCCGACAGGGACCGACAGAGCACAAACGGGAAATCGATCGTGAATCCGTCCCATCTCTTCATCATGCGGCCGGTAGCGACGACCCTATCGATGGTCGCCATTCTCCTGTCCGGCGTGGTGGCGTATCGCCAGTTGCCGGTCTCTGCCCTGCCTCAAATCGACTATCCCACGATCCAAGTGCTGACATTTTATCCCGGAGCGAGCCCTGACGTCATGGCGTCGTCAGTCACGGCACCCCTCGAACGGCAGTTCGGACAGATGCCGGGATTGAATCAAATGACGTCCACGAGTTCAGGAGGCAGTTCTGTCGTCACATTGCAATTCAGCCTCGACTTGAGCCTCGATGTTGCCGAACAGCAGGTACAGGCTGCCATCAACTCGGCCGCGACATTTCTCCCGCGCGACCTTCCCGGCCCGCCTTTTTATAACAAGGTCAATCCTGCCGATGCGCCGATCCTGACGTTGGCCCTGACGTCGGCTACCCTGCCGCTGCCGCAGGTCGAAGATTTGGCCGAGACGCGATTCGCACAAAAAATTTCACAACTTTCCGGTGTGGGCCTCGTCAGCATCAGCGGAGGCCAGAGACCTGCCGTGCGCATTCGCGCGAATCCACGGGCGCTATCAGCCTATGGACTGACATTGGAAGATTTACGTGCAACCGTCGCTGCCGCAAACGTCAATCAAGCCAAAGGCGCCTTCGACGGGCCTCAGAGGGCCTCCATCATCAATGCGACCGATCAATTGCTGTCGAGCCGTGAATACCGGCCATTGATCGTTTCATATCGCAACGGTGCCCCCGTACACGTCTCGGACGTCGCCGAGGTGATCGATGACGTGGAAAACGTCAGGCAGGCGGCCTGGATGGACGACACGCCGGCCGTTCTCGTCAATATCCAGCGACAGCCGGGAGCGAACGTCATTGAAGTGGCGGACCGTATCAAGAAACTGCTCCCGCAGCTCCAGGGTGCCTTACCGTCCTCGGTACACGTCACGGTATTGTCCGACCGGACCACGTCGATTCGAGCCTCGGTGCGGGATGTGCAATTCGAGCTGATGTTCGCCGTCGCGCTCGTCATCATGGTGATTTTTCTGTTTCTCCGAACGCTGTCGGCCACCGTCATTCCCGCGGCGGCGGTCCCCTTGTCGCTCGTGGGAACCTTCGGCGCCATGTATGTGATGGGGTTCAGCCTCAATAACCTGACGCTAATGGCACTGACGATTTCCACGGGATTCGTCGTAGACGACGCCATCGTGATGATTGAAAACATCTCGCGGTACATCGAGCGGGGTGATTCTCCGCTGCAAGCGGCACTCAAAGGATCCGAGCAAATTGCGTTTACCATTCTTTCGCTCTCTATCTCCCTCATCGCCGTGCTGATCCCCCTCCTCTTCATGGGCGACGTCGTGGGCCGGCTGTTTCGCGAGTTCGCCGTCACGTTGAGTATGACGATCGTGATTTCCGCCGTCGTTTCACTGACGTTGACGCCCATGATGTGCGCCAGATTGCTGCGCCACCGGCGTGAAGCCGAACAGGGAACGTTCTACCGTCAATCGCAACGAATGTTCGATCGGGCGATCGACGCCTACGGGAGGACATTGCGCTGGGTGCTGAATCACCAACCGGCGACGTTAGCCGTGGCCGCCACGACGCTCGCTATCACCATTCTTCTCTATGTCGTGGTGCCGAAAGGCTTCTTCCCCGTGCAGGACACCGGTGCCATTCTGGGTATTTCCGAAGCGTCCCAATCGGTTTCATTTGCCGCGATGGTCGAACGTCAGCAGGCATTGACCAAGGTCATCCTCGCCGATCCCGCCGTCTCCAGCCTGTCGTCGTTCATCGGTGTGGACGGAACCAACACGACGCTCAACAGTGGACGCATCTATATCAATCTCAAACCGTTTGCCGAACGCAGAAACAGCGCGCAGGACGTCATGGTGCGTTTGCAACGGGCTGTCGTCGATGTCGACGGCATTGCGCTGTTCTTGCAGCCGCTACAGGACCTGACGGTCGAGGATCGAGTCAGCCGCACACAGTACCAATATACGCTGGAAGACGCCGACCCCGAGGAACTGCGCCGATGGGCTCCCACCTTCGTCGAGGCCCTGCAGGCGTTACCGGAATTGCGTGACGTCGGCAGCGACCAACAGGATCGCGGCTTGGCTTCCTTGTTGCTCATCGATCGAAGCACCGCGTCGCGGCTCGGCATCACACCACAGCTGATCGTCGACACCCTCTATGATGCATTCGGGCAGCGGCAAGTCTCGACCATGTTCACGCAGCTGAATCAGTATCGTGTCGTGCTCGAAGTGATGCCGGAATTTCAGAGCGGCCCGCAGGCGCTCCAATTCCTGGATCTCCGATCGTCGACCGGAGGACAGGTGCCGCTGAACGTATTTACCCGGTTTTCCGAAACGACCACCCCATTGGCCATCAACCGTCAGGGACAGTTTCCTGCCGTGACACTCTCCTTCAACCTGGCACCGGGGATCTCCCTGGGCGATGCCGTGACGGCGATTGAACAGGCAGCCCTGGCAATCGGGCTCCCGCCCAGCATTCGCGGAAGCTTTCAAGGCACAGCCCTGGCATTTCAGGCATCGCTCGGAAACGAAACATGGCTGATTCTGGCCGCGCTCGTCACTGTTTACATCGTGCTCGGCATCCTATACGAAAGCTACATCCACCCGCTGACGATTTTGTCCACGTTGCCTTCTGCGGGCGTCGGTGCATTGCTCGCCTTGATGCTCTTTCGCACCGACTTCAGCGTAATTGCGCTGATCGCCATGATTCTCCTGATCGGGATCGTGAAAAAGAATGCAATCATGATGATCGACTTTGCGCTCGATGCGGAACGCAAAGAAGGCAAACCGCCGACCGAGGCCGTCTACGAAGCCTGCCTCCTGCGCTTTCGGCCGATCATGATGACGACGATGGCGGCCTTGCTTGGAGCGTTGCCGCTGGCGGTCGGTACCGGAGTGGGATCGGAACTACGGCATCCGCTCGGTATCGCCATCATCGGCGGGCTCGTCCTGAGTCAAATATTGACGCTCTATACGACGCCGGTCGTCTATCTGGCCTTTGACCGGCTGGCGCGACGTTTCAAAGCTTCCTCTCCACACAACGCAGTCCTGACTCCTGGTGCTTGATGAACCTGTCTGAAACCTTCATTCGCCGTCCGGTCGCCACGACCCTGCTGACCGTCGGCGTGACGCTTGTCGGTATCGTGGCTTTTCGCTTTCTTCCTGTCTCCGCGCTGCCACAAGTCGAGTTTCCAACGATCAGCGTGTCGGCCAACTTACCAGGCGCCAGTCCGGAAACCATGGCGACGTCCGTGGCGGCTCCACTCGAGCATCAATTCGCCCGTATCGCCGGCGTCACGGAGATGACCTCTTGGAGCGCGCGCGGCTCTTCCGGCATCACCTTGCAATTCGAACTGAACCGCGACATTGACGGCGCGGCGCGGGATGTTCAAGCCGCGATCATGGCAGCCAGCGGAGATCTCCCGGCCAATCTCCCCAACAGACCCATCTATCGCAAGATCAATCCGGCCGACGCGCCGATTCTCATTCTGTCCTTGACTTCAGACATCGTAAGCCGTGGCCGTATGTACGACGTCGCCTCCAGCCTCCTTCAGCAGAAATTGTCGCAGATCGAAGGCGTGGGGCAGGTCTATGTGGGAGGAGGATCGTTGCCCGCAATCCGTGTGGATTTGAACCCCACGGCGCTGAACAAGTACGGGATCGGCTTAGGCGATGTCCGGCAGATGCTGAGCCGAACGAACGTGAATCGCCCGAAGGGCCAGCTCAGCGATGGGACACGCACGTGGGAGATCAGGACGA
>JAICUC010000235.1 GCA_025936075.1 Nitrospira sp.
GGCACACTCATTCAGAGCACGCTCAGAACGTTGGTGGACGGCATACGTGCCGGACGATTTTTTATTCTTCCGGACGGCTATTGCGACGGATGTGACTTTCGTGTGGTCTGCCGGCGAGAACATGCGCCGACGTGGTGGAGAACTCATCGTGCGACCGAACCCAAAACGCTGAAAATGCTGCGCCTGCAGAAGAAGGCCGATGAATAACGGTCTATCGACAGCGGATCGCATGGCTCGAGAATCGGCTGAGACGACATTCGATCGCAACGTCGTCGTGGTGGCCGGGGCCGGGACCGGCAAGACGACCTTGCTCGTGAATCGTCTCGTGTATCTCATCATGAAGGAGCCGGCTCCGGCGCCTATCACGCAGGTCGTGGCTTTGACATTCACCAACAAGGCGGCGACCGAAATGAAAGTGCGGTTGCGCGAACGACTTGCCGTACTCGCACGTCCGGAGGCCGATTCGATACGGTCGAGCGACGGGGGGGCCGTCGCATCCAACGATCTTCAATCACGGTATGGGCTGAGTGTCGACGAGATTGCCGCGCGTGCCCAGGCGGCGCTCAACGACATTGAAAAGGCCCAGATCGGCACCCTTCACAGTTTTGCCGCGCACCTACTACGGCTCCATCCGCTGGAAAGCGGAGTCGATCCTGATTTCAAAGAAGACGACGGCTTGCGGTTTGAAGAGCAGTTCACCGCCGCGTGGGATTGCTGGCTCGACCAGGAATTGAGCCGAGCCGGACAACACCATCATCTGTGGCGATCGGTGTTGTCCTCGACCACTCTCGAGGCGGTCAGAGCATTGTGCCGGTCTTTGTGCAGCGAATTGGTCGATCTCGGCACTCTGCAACGACAACTCGCCTCGACGGCGGTGACCCCGGCCGTCTCGCGGTGGATTCAGCACATGGAAGACCGTGCGAATCAGCTCATGAAAACGTATGACCGGCCGAAGCGACGTAAAGTCGAGCACATGCTCGCTGCGGCGGCGTCTGTGATGCGGCTCGTGGCGGAAAAGGGGCCGGCAGGTCGGCAAGGCCTGACGTCGGTAGAACGAGAATGGCTCGACAAGGATCTCGGTAACGCTGTGGGCGAATGGGAGAAGGGCGATTTCAAAGAGGCCGGCTCGCTTATCCGGACGGCGCAACAACTTCTGTCGGTCGATCATGCATTCTTGATCGATCTCTTGACCCTGCTCCTTCCGCTGGTGCGGAACATTCGCGAAACCTTTTCTCGGCAGGGCTGGATTTCGTTTGACGGGTTGCTGGCACGTGCACGAACGCTCCTCTTCGAACATCCGGCCGTCCGCGAACGGATTAAAAGGGATTATCGAGCCGTGTTGGTCGATGAATTCCAGGACACAGACCCGGTGCAGTACGAAATCATCCTTGCGGTCTCGGAGCGGCAGGGCAGTTACGCGGTCGATTGGCTCGAGATGCCGCTCGAACCGGGGAAACTTTTCATTGTAGGAGACCCCAAACAATCGATCTATGCCTTTCGGCGTGCCGACATCGAGGCCTTTGATCGAGTGATGGAGAAAATCGTCGCTGACGGTGGAATCACCCGCACGTTGACGACGAACTTTCGAAGCGACGCGGCTGTTTTGGAGCCGGTGAATGAGGTCTTCGATCGGTTGTTCGAGCGGAAGCCGCTGATCCAGCCGGCGAATGTCCGTCTGGAGGTGCGTCCTCAGCGACGCCCGGCATCGATCGAGCCGGGCGTTCGGCTCAGCGTGACGGCGCCGGATGGTGAAGAAGAGACATTCGATGCGGCGGGAGCGACGAGAGCCGAGAGCGAAGTGTTGGCCCGCTGGCTGACCGACGAGGTCCTGAATCGTCCTTCAGTGAAACCGGGCCATGTGGCGCTGCTGTTTAGAAAGCTCACGCAAGCCGATGCCTATCTCGACGCCTTGCGCCGGTATGACATTCCCTACGTCATCGAGGGGGAAAAGCATTTCTATCGCCGTCAAGAGGTGATCGATCTGGTCAATCTGCTGCGGGTCCTGAACCATCCTCATGACGAGATCGCGTTGACCGGTCTCCTTCGTTCACCGCTGGGCGGTCTGACGGATCGGGAACTTTATGAGCTCAAACAAGCGGGGCATTTCAATTATCTTCGCGCGGCGCGGCTGGAGGGATGGCCCCAGGCTTGTGCCGTTGCCGTTCGGCGGCTGTACGAACACCTGGCTTGGCTGCATCGGGCCATCCCTGTGCTGCCGTTGGTCGAGGCCATCGAGCTGATGTTTGATCGATTGCCGATCCTGGACTTGGCTGCCGCATCGCTCCATGGCGAACAAGCCGTGGCGAATCTCATGAAGGTGAAACAGACGGCTGCGTCCTTGGCCGACCGACCTCACATGACCTTGAGTGGATTTGTGGACCTCATGATCGCCCGGCTGGAAGAACAACCGGACGAATCGGAGAGCCCTCTCGCCGAGGAGTCGCTCGACGCCGTGCATGTCTTGACGATTCATAAGGCCAAAGGATTGGAATTCCCCATTGTTGTGCTGCCGGGGCTCCATCAGGGGAGCGGGCGAGAGCGCGATGTGCCGCAGATCTCTTACGATTGGTCGAGCGAAACCTATGGGCTTTCACTGGACCGTCATTGGTCGCTCGGCTCGCTGCTGGTTCAACATAAGCTGCGGCTGCGGGAAGAGGCGGAACGGCGGCGTGTGCTCTATGTGGGGATGACCAGGGCCAAAGAATTGTTGCTGCTGTCTGGAGGGATCACGAGCCGCTCAGTCGGTGAAACGGTTTTCGACCTGCTGCAAAACATCGGTATGGGGGAAATCGGGACCGCTTCAACCGAGGCCTTGAAGGTCGGCGGATGTGCGATTCCACATCGGGTTATCAACGCACCGGAACGGAAGCGGCCCCGCCGACGTGTGGAGAGAGCGGCCGGTGCGGCATTGATTGATCACGAGAAAGTTGCCGAGCGGTGGAAAATAAGAACCGCTCGATGGGCCGAGATTCGTGAGACCCCGCATCATCTGACACCCACGGCGCTGGGCGAGCGAGCGGCGTCGGTGATACGTAAGACGACTCCGGTTCGACAGGATGCGGAGATCGGTCGGTTGGCCGGTGTTGCGGCCCACCGTCTGCTCGAGAGATGGGATTTTTCACAGGACCCTTCCGGATTATTCGCTCAGGTTGGCGTAGCCGTTCAGGCAGCTCTTGGGTCGGACGACCAGTCTCATGCTGGAGCGGTCGCTGAATCCGTGAACGATCTCCTTGCGACGTTCAGCCGATCGGAAGCCTATGCGCGTCTCCGTGCATCTCAGATCCTTGGCCGAGAGGTCCCGTTTATCATGCCGTGGGGGGGCGGGCAGGTGATGGAAGGGATCATCGACCTCATTTACCGGATGCAGGGAGAACTCTGGATAGCCGACTATAAGACGGACGCGATATCGGCTGATCAGGCGGCGGCACGGGCTGAGCAGTACCGCATACAGAGTGAGGTCTATAAGGCTGCTGTCAAACAGAGCCTCGGAAATGAACCACGGTTTCACTGTCTATTCCTTCGTTGTGCGACGGCGGTAGAATTATGAAGGTAGGAGCCAATGGAAATGGCGAGGCGAGACCCTATTTCATCTAAAGCCTTTGCGCAGCTGGTTCAACAGGCGATTGCCGATCTGCCTGCCCCTTACGCCAAACTGATGGAATCGATCGCCGTCGTGGTAGAGGAAGAACCGCCGGAAGAGGTGTTGCAGGATCTGGATCTAGACAGCGAGAACGACTTGCTTGGCTTGTATCAAGGTCAATCGCTGGCGGCTGATTCATTCTTCAGATCGGGAGGGGAATGTCCGCCACGGATTTCCATCTATCGCGGCCCCATCCTCCGACTGTGTGAGAGTCCGGAAGAAGTGGTACAGGAAGTGTACGATACGGTCGTTCACGAACTGGGTCACCATGTGGGCTTGGACGATGACGAGATGCCGTACTGAATGCCTCACCAGACACGATTCCGCACATCCTTCTCTTGCGGATTCGCTCAGCTCAAGACCATGGCCGGAATTCCATATGCCTTCGAAGATAGTATTTCCACACTGTCTAGGTAATTCTTGTGGTTTCTGTGCATTTCTTGTGATCCAAGGAGAGACTCAGTGTGGCACTGGAAGTGCTTCTTGAAGTGCTTCTTATAAATTAGACATGAGCACACTCGCTTCCTCATGCCTACGGCGATTGCTCTAGCAATCGGCAATCCTACTAAGCCCTTACCAAGGTTGCGGTACAGGAACCGCTGTCTCCACCGGAGGTGACTCAGATATTGTCGCATTAAAACTTTCAACAGTTGCCGTCCCTCATATGATTCAGCCTAACTCGGCCATACGGAGACTACGCCATAGTTCGTAGAACCAGCCGAAGCCCAGAACCGCTCCATCAAACAAGGATCAAGATCAACGACATTGGGGAGGATACGATAGCTATCCAACGGCAGGGAGTATGGGTATACAGGATTATGGGAATGTCGCTAGCGGCTGGATTGCTCATGCCGGCGTTCATATTGTTCGCCGATAGTTCACTCGCGGTCGATGTGCCGTTCGATCTCGACGGCATCCAACGTGCCGTGGTAGAAGCCGACAGCTATGCGTTTATTCCGAACCACCTCATTGTGAAAGCCGGGAAACCGGTCGAACTGACCTTCAAAAGTGTGACGTGGGTCGTGCCTCATAATGTCATCATCGACGACCCTCAATCAGGATTGAACATTCGCCAAGAGGTTCCGGCAGGGGAAAGCTTGACGATCACATTCACCCCCATGGTCCCAGGCTCATTCGCGATCTATTGCGATAAAAAGCTCCCATTCTTTAAAAGCCATCGTGAGAAGGGACAGGAAGGAGTGTTGGAAGTGCGGTGATGTACTGGAGACAATGGGGCAACTTTGCAGGATATGAATACAACATCCGCCAATGGGTATATGAGTCTGTGGATACATAAGAGGTGGACCGGCTCTCACCACACGGAAGGGCTGCTCTGCGTCATGAAAAATTGCCTTTGGATAGAGCACCTATGGAAGAAGAGATGTCCACAGTCCTGCTGAGATCTCTCTAGAATCCGGCTCGATATTCTGGGTGGCGAAGCTACTTTCCTATGAGGTCTAAAAAAATCATACCCGATCAATAGGGAGGGATTCCATGTACGGTTTCACGGCTCAGGTCCAGACCATTGAGGTCATCCTGAAGCGGTACGCCACTCATCTGCAAGTCTGTCGTGACCGTATCATCGCAGACCTCCAGAAATCTCCTCGCACCGCCGTGCTTACCGGATATTTCCAGGAAGGAAAGAGGTTCCGGGCATTACTGAGCTTTGTTGCCGCCTCGGCCATTGGGATTGAGCCTCATAAGATGATCCCAATGGCGTCGGCCCTTGAACTGCTGCACGGAGCGTCGCTTATCCATGATGATATTGTGGACGAGGCAGCCGAGAGACGCAGCCTTCCTGCACTCCATGTACGGATAGGAATTGGTCCGGCTCTCATACTCGGTGACTACTTGATTCTTCGGGCCTTCACTGTCCTGCGGGAGTCGCATGATAGCTACGGCCTGGAGAGAATGGCTGAGGCCTCACACGCACTCAACTCATATGCCCAGTTATGCTGTCTCGGTGAGCTCGATGAGCTCATGCCGACCGAAGAGCGCAATTCAGAAGACGAATATCTCACGATTGTGAAGGGGAAAACTGCTTCTCAGTTCGCCGCTGCCGTCACCTTGCCGGCCATCGTGGGAGGGAGTACTTCTGAGGAAGTCGAGGCATTGCGTGCGTA
>JAICUC010000146.1 GCA_025936075.1 Nitrospira sp.
AGAAGAGAACATCTTCCTCATATCGGCTTTCTTCAAATCCCCCTCATAAAGGATTACATTGTCCCGAAAACAGAAGTATGCAACGACATGGACATAGCCAGGACGGCAACAGATCGTCTCTAGATCGAAAAAGACTTCTTGTTCTGATCGAGCTGTTTTCTTCATGGCCAGCTTCGCTTCCAACGTAGCTATTTAGGTTGTCGAAATTACAAAGTCTATTATTACTTCTGGTCCTTCGATTCGATCATGTGGCGGTGTATCGCTATTTGATACTCTGCATCACCCAGCTGCTAATCGGCAATGGACCTTGATAAGTTAAACCAACGAAAATAGCCAAAGCCAAGCAGGTATGCTCAGGCAGTCGGTGCGTCGCCCAAGGATTCTTACGACTCATTGGGTCAAACCTTGCTCTGTGCATACCGGTAAGCAGTGTGCCCTTCGTTATGTGGGATAGAGAATGGTGGAAAACAACAGGTAGGTTTCGCCGTGTCAATTCACGATTCAAGGCGTGAGCTCAAATGCATCGCATTCCACTTGACTGAATTATCAGGTGCCTGATCTTAACACTCCGGCATCGCTATTTACCAATAATTGTACAGCCGTCGTCAAACGGTACCGTTCATCCGACAGACTCACGATGCCGGAGGCGATTGGCTGGTCGTCCAGATATCACGGTGCAGCTTCCAGGTGCCGCTGTCATGCTTCCACACGACGATGTATTTGCCCTGGTCGGCAACGGCGTCTCCGGCAGTAAAAAGTCGGTATCGGCCGATCTCGATCGCCGTGGGTCTCCAGCTCAATCGTTTCTAAGCTTGCACCCTTGAGGCCCGTGTCGATCACGCTCTGCCAAAATGTGCAGATGGCCGCCGTGCCACGCACGAAGTCGCTGTGTGCCGGAAGCAACTGGGCTCCCTCGGTATAGAGGTTGGCGATGCCGGCTGCGTCACCGCGCTTGAATGCGCTCACGAACTGGGCGTTCGTCGATTCAATCCGCGGTCGGATATCGCTATTCATTGGATATCTCCTGGCTGATCGGTGCTAGCCTTGGCTCTTAAAAAACACCGTCGCCAGGGCGGGAACAGTCACTGTCAGCGAATGGGATCTCGCGTGCAGCGGCACCGGTACGGCATCGACGCCGCCTCCGTTGCCCCAGTTGCCGCCTCCATACCAGGAAGAATCGCTGTTGAGAATTTCCTGCCAGTATCCCCCGCGTGGAACTCCCACTCGGTAATTCGGCTGCGGCACCGGCGTGAAATTGCACACGACCAAGACCAGATCCTGCGTCGTGTGACCCTTGCGTATTAGGCTGATGACACTCGACTCCGCATCATTGCAGTCAATCCACTCAAATCCATGGGGACTCACATCGTCTTCATGCAACGCCCGTTCGGCCCGATAGATACGATTGAGATCCGCAACCCATCGCTGAATACCAAGATGGCTCGCATGCTGCAGTTGTTCCCATTCTAATTGGCCGTCGTGGGTCCATTCCGCGCGTTGGGCAATCTCTCCACCCATGAAGAGAAGCTTCTTAGCCGCCTGCGCGTACATGTACCCGAACAGCACACGGAGGTTGGCGAACTTCTGCCAGTCGTCTCCCGGCATCTTTTCGAGCAGCGAGCGCTTCCCATACACCACTTCGTCATGAGACAGCGGCAGGACGAAATTCTCGTGAAACGCGTAGAGCATGCGAAACGTGAGATTCTGATGGTGATAATGCCGGTAGATCGGATCGGTCTGCATGTATTTCAACGTGTCATGCATCCAGCCCATATCCCACTTTAGGCCGAAGCCCAGCCCGCCCACGTAGCCTGGGCGCGAGACAGCCGGCCAGGAAGTAGATTCCTCCGCCGTGGTCTGCACATCCGGATACCGCGTGTAGACTTCCTCGTTGAATCGCCGCAGAAAGGCGACCGCATCCAAATTCTCTCGCCCACCGTATTGGTTTGGAATCCATTCCCCTTCCTTCCGCGCATAATCCAAATACAGCATCGACGCGACCGCATCGACCCGCAATCCGTCGATATGGTACTTATCGAGCCAGAACAGGGCGCTGCTGATCAAGAAACTGCGCACCTCGTTACGGCCGAAGTTGAAGATGAAGGTATTCCATTCCGGATGGAATCCCTGCTTCGGATGCGCATGCTCATACAGGTGCGTCCCGTCGAAGTAGCCGAGTCCATGTTCATCGGTGGGGAAATGGGACGGCACCCAATCGAGAATCACGCCGATGCCGTGCTGGTGCAGAATGTCGATCAGATACATGAGATCTTGTGGCGTGCCGTAATTTCCGGACGGGGCAAAATACCCGGTGGTTTGATAGCCCCATGAACCGAAAAAGGGATGGTCCATCAGCGGAAGGAACTCCACATGGGTGAAGCCCATTTGTCTGATATACTCGGCCAGCGGCATGGCCATCTCGCGATAACTGAGGGAGCGATGGCCTTCCTCGGCCACCCGTCTCCATGACCCGACATGCATTTCGTAGATCGCCATGGGCGCGGTGAGCGCATTCCGGTCCCGCCGGCGCTTCATCCAGTCCGCATCGTTCCACTCGTAGGACAAGTCCCACACGATCGAAGCGGTCTTCGGGGGAATCTCGTTGAAAAGCGACAGCGGGTCTGCTTTATCCACGCGATAGCCGTTGAAGCGCGAACGGATGTGATACTTGTACAGAGTGCCGACCCCAATGCCGGGCACAAATCCTTCCCAAATCCCGCTGCTTCCACGAGGGCTCAGATAATGCGCATCCTGTTTCCAGTCGTTAAACGAGCCGATCACGGATACCCGCTCGGCATCCGGAGCCCAAACCGCGAAGAAGGTTCCCTCTTGTCCGTTCACGCGGCCCGGATGCGCTCCCAGTTTCTCATAGAGATTGACCAATGATCCCTCGTTGAACAAATACAAATCGTCACTCGTCAGCCTCGTCGGTTCGTCCACAGTCATCATCGCTTGCTGTGTCATCCGTTCACTCCATAGTTCTGAATTCTGAACCCAGGATCATGGTGAACATCTCGTACTCATCCTTACCCATCGAATTCAGAATTCATGTAGGTTGTGCGAGCTGAAGTAGTCCGCTCAGTGGAATTCCGGCCCACGAAGGCCGGTTGTTTAATTCATAACTTAGTTCATAACAGGCTTTTTCAATCAAATACGCACCCAGAAGCATGTCGCGGTCATCGGACTGCTCCGGAAGAAATGGAGCCTTGCCCGTTGTCTCTGTATAGCCGGACAAAAATGCATCCGCCGCCGACCGATACCATTGCGTCGTTTGCTGTTCCAGCTCAGATCGCGATCGTTGTTCGTCGCCCCCCGGCCGACTTCCTACCCGATCGAGCGCCACAGAAGCGGCATAGTGGAACGATCGGATCATTCCCGCCACATCGACGATCGGGACATGTTTCGCGCGCCGCTCCGCCAATGGTCTGGCCGGCTCGCCTTCAAAATCAATAATTACGAAATCCCGACCCGTATACAAGACCTGACCCAAATGAAAATCACCATGGCATCGAATTCTGACCGCCTGAGGATTCCGCATGACCGCGGCCTCTAATCGTGACAGCAACGAGGCTTTCGAGTCGAGCACGAGGGTCGCCAGTCGCCGGTTCGGTTCATCAACATCCTGAAGTCGGCGATCAAGCAATGCCAGCGAATCTTCGACGGAGCGCGTCATTCGATCATGCAATGATTGCCAATAGCCCGAACCGCACGGCTCCGGCGCAAACGCCGGATCGGCGGTGTCCTGTGCCAAGGCGAGGTGTAGTTCAGCGGTTCGACGTCCCAGCAGGGTTGCAGCATCGGCGTAGGTGTTGTTTCTAGCAATGGCCGAGCCGGGGCTATCCGCCAGTTCCGCTTCTAATTCCCTCAATGTGTACCGCCAGGCATCGCCTTGATTTTCGACGAACCGATGCACAATCGCAACCGTGCCCGGCTGTTGGCCGGGTCTTACATATTCCAATGAACCAAGCACGGCAGGACTGTGAGCATATCCGCGCGCCGTTAATACTCTGCTGATCTCCAGATCGGGATTGAGTCCCGCTTCGAAACGCCGATAGAGCTTCAGCATCGCGTGACGACCGAACATCACAGAGGTATTGCTTTGCTCTCCTTGCATGACGGATGAGTCCGCCGATGCCGCTTCTATAATCGCCTGTGAGAAGACTGGGGTAGAGGCGGCATAGAGCGTTCCCTCCTCGCCTTGAAATCTCTCCTCCTTTCGAACCGCCTGCAGCAATGCCCGTGTAGAGTCATGATCCCACAGGGCATCATGCAACAATCCGCTGCGGTCCTCGTTTTGGCCTGCAATGGCCACCTCTGCCAACACCGCTTCCGGATGAACTTGCTGCATACACAATGCCCGTTCACCAGCCGAAACAGTGAGTACCATCGTATAGACATCATGGCCGCTGTCTTCATAGGAGACGCCGATGAAGACCATGACCATGGGATGGGCGTCTGTGAGGAGAGGAATCGCCTCTTTGATGTGAACCGCCGTAATCGTTCTCGCCTTGCCTCCATACCATCGAGCGGACGAAATGGCCGACGGCAATAGCGCTTCAAGCGCGCCGACGGTATCTCGGTCGAGCAGCCGCTCCCAATTGTCTTTGATGGTCAACATGGTTGGTGCAAAGAGCGTATGCGCGATGATAAATGGCATATGGCAGGAATGAGTCCGCCTTCTTTGTTCGTACTATAGACTGTGAGCCATACGCTTCTTGCTGCCTATTCTACTCAGTTCAGAGATTGCGCCGGACGAGAAATATATGGGCCGGCATCGAATGCGGATCGAGCCGCACATAGTTCCGTGGTCCCTTCCAGGTGTAGTACGCGTCGGTGAGCAGATCCACCATCTGATAGGGGTTGTCCGCCGGTATTCCGAGCGCCTCGAGATCCAGATGCACCCATCCAGAATGGATATAGTGCGGACTGAGGTTGACCACCGTCAGCGTCACATTTTCTCCATCGACCGAACGTTTGCTGTACGCAATCAACTCCTCATTATCCACTTGATGGAACACCAAATTCTCATCATGATGAAAAGCGGCATTCTCGCGGCGGATGCGATTGACCCGACAGATCAATTCCTTGAGGCTGTCGGCTCGCTCTCGATTCCATGTGCGGATTTCATACTTTTCCGAATCGAGGTATTCCTCGCTGCCGGCCTTTTGAGGACGTGATTCCATGAGTTCGAACGCAGGACCATAGATTCCATAATTAGCCCCCAGCGTGGCGGCTAAGATGAACCGGGATATAAAAGTGGGACGGCCTCCTTGCTGCAATTGCTCCGTCAAAATATCCGGCGTATTGGGCCAGAGATTGGGCCGGAAGTATTCCCGCACATCCGTCTTGGTCAATTCCGTGAAGTACTGGGTCAATTCCCACTTTGTCTGCCGCCAGGCAAAATAGGTGTAGGATTGTGTGAAGCCCACCTTCGCCAGCCGGTACATAATTTTGGGTCTCGTGAAGGCTTCCGAAAGAAACAGCACGTCGGGATGATCGCGCTTCACATCTGTAATCAACCACTGCCAGAATGCAAACGGCTTGGTGTGAGGATTATCGACCCGGAAAATCCTGACTCCCTGCTCGATCCAATGAACCACGACCTCTTTCAGTTCCCGCCATAAGGGAGTCCATTGCTCGTTTTCGAAATTCAGCGGATAGATGTCCTGATACTTCTTCGGCGGATTTTCCGCATATTGGATGGTACCGTCCGGGCGCTGCACGAACCATTCGGGATGATGCTTGACGTAGGGATGATCGGGTGAACATTGAAAGGCCAGATCGAGCGCAATCTCCAAGTCCTGCTCTTGCGCCTTGCCGATTAGTCGCCTGAAATCCTCGGGCGTACCGAGATCCGAGTGAATCGCCTGATGACCTCCCTCAACAGCTCCGATGGCCCACGGACTTCCCACCGAATCAGGACTCCCAACCGGATCATTATTCTTGCCTTTTCGGAAGGTTCGGCCGATCGGGTGAATCGGAGGAAGATACAAGACATCGAACCCCATCCCGGCAATGTAGGGAAGACGAGATTCGCAATCTTGAAACGTACCATGGCGGCCCGGCTCCGATGCGCATGAACGCGGAAACGCCTCATACCAGACCCCGAATCCAGCCCTGGCTCGATCCACGATGACCGCCAATTCTTTGTCATAGCTGGTCGGCCACGGCCGGTTTGCATGCCGTGCCATGAGATCAGCCAGTTCTTGTTCGAGAACAGTCTTTAGTATCCACCCTCGTTCCTCGCCCTGTCCCATCGCTGCTGCTATCGTATCGAGCCGCTCCGCATCCGACCCGTCTGCATGGAGCGCAGCCGCTTTAATCAAATCCCCGCCGATCAGGAGATCCACCGCCACATCTTGATCGGCTGCGACGCGTTTGCGCATATCCCTCTGCCAGGACCGGAAGTGATCGATCCATGCGGTCACCGTGTAATGGTAGAGGCCTTGCTCCAGGACCGTGAAGGAGGCGCGCCACCGATCGTTCTCTACGAAGACCAGCGGCACATCGGCCCAATCTTGTTCTCGTTCATGCCGGTATCGGATCACGCCGGCTATCTCGTCATGGCCGTCAGCGAACAGATCCGCTTCCACCACCACCGATTGCCCCACCACCCGCTTGATTGGAAATCGGCCGCCGTCAATTTCCGGCCGGACCCCCTCAATCACGACACGGCGGCGCCCCTCCACGTTCAGACTGCCGCCGTCGCTCGACGGACGCGCTTCGGTCACCGGTTTCTCCGGTGCGGCAGCCGCCGGAAGATTAGGTTTTTTCTTCGGTCGTTTCATCTAAAAATTCCCGCATTCCTGCGCTCGTGAAGCATCGTTCGTACCTCGTATCTTTAAAACACTGGGCGCTCACCGTCTCGCGCCCGTCCGCAAACGTGACGCTCATTATTCTTCGCGTCGCGGACCTACAGGTGCGACAGCTCGTCGATCTTCTCTTCCTTTTCCTTTCCCCTTCCCAGACGCCGTTCGATGGCCTCACGCATCAGATGCCGAATTCCGAGCCCCACGCCTAGGGCGAGCGAAAAGACGACACCGCCGAATGTAATAGAAAACGCCGAGACGACGATCTCTTTGGCGATGCCCATCTGCGTCAGTACCATGGCAAACGTGAATAAAAGAATCCCCCACCGAACCAGACTCGCCACGATGCGCGCCTCCTGAAGTTGCGCATTCACCGCCGCGATGAGCGCCGCCTCCGAGAAGAAATTCGCGGATAGTACGCCGATCAGCAATACCAATGCGGCTGCAAGTACATTCGGCAGAAAGCCCACGATCTGGCTGATGAGATTGGCCGTGGCCGGCAGATTCACCGCATCCACACCCATGAACGCAAAGAGCAGGAACACCGTCCAAAACAAGACGCGACTCAGGACGACCGACGCAGGTTGTTTGATGCCTGCTTGAGCCAGCGGCTGATTGAGCCCGAACCGCTCGCAGAAACGATCGAACCGAAAGGCCGTGAGCACGCGCACCATCAACGCTCTGACAAGCCATGCCATGGTCAATCCGACCAAAAGAAACGTGACCAGCGCCAGAAGTCTAGGCAATACCGACAGGATCTGCATCACGGCGTCACGAAATCCTGCTATCATTGTGTCACGCCACAGATCACTCATCCCGCCACCTCCATCGATCCGTAAGATAAGGCTTCATCGCCTCGAATCGCCGACAGAGCGACTCTATGGCCGCCTCCACCTGGCCGGTACCGCCGCGCTGCGTGTCAAGAACAAAGGAAGCGGTCTGGCCGAGATACAATGGTGTCAGCGATTTCAGCAAGTGTTCCCGGTGCAGCACTTGATCATGATACGCCAGAGCAAATTCGTATACGACCTGCACCCAGAGATTCTCGGGAAAATGAAATTCGTCGGACTCTTGGATTCCAAGCGTGAGGATTTGACCGAGCGTCTCCGGTGAGAGGATGACTTCCCACAGCGGCAACAGATCGCGCACCCCCTGTCGCATTCCGCTGACCATGCGGGCAATGTTGACCGGGCCCGTGAGCGGCGCATATTCGACTACCCCATAAAGCGGCACATCGGTCGACTCATGGGTGCGTTCCCAAGC
>JAICUC010000052.1 GCA_025936075.1 Nitrospira sp.
ACACTACACTAGCTTACAACTCTAGTTTTCCTGTACACTTGGACAATCCAATTAAGTTTCGATGAGATCGCGAACTATTACAGAAGATGAAATTCTAGTCCTCTCAACCAGGGACGAATCGCACTTTTTTGATCGCAAGGCTTTAGGCGTCAGCGGGAAGAAGGCACAGAAGATTGCAGTGGCTTTCGCAAATGCAGATGGTGGAGAGTTCCTCGTTGGTATTAGCGATGACAAGGAGGAGCGAGATCCCTCGAAGAGATAGCATGGAACCACCAAGCTCGAAGACTTGAATGGATTACTTCAAGCGCTTTTCCTGGTAGCACCGACCCTTGAACTCAAGTATGAAGTTCTCAATTCCCCGAACAGACCCGGACAAGTCCTTCGTGTAATTATTGAGAAGTCAGCCGAAGTTCACAAGACCTCTGACGGCACGGTTTACCAACGATATGGAGCTCAATCACTTCCGGTAGACGATCTACAGCGAATCACCGAACTCGCGTTCGCTAAGGGAGCCATTTCATTTGAAGACCAGTTACTAAAGACTGTTCCAGTCGAGCAAGTTGTAGATTCTAAAGAACTTGCCAGTTTTCTGTTTGATTATTCACCCAAAACAGATCCTTTAGAATTTTGCATCAATCAGAATCTGCTTGATTTCAAAACGTGGGAACCTCGTGTCGCAAGTGTCCTTCTGTTTCACCCTTCCCCCAGCGCAGTTAATCCACGCAAATGTGCTCTAAAAATTACACGATACGAAACAAAGGAAGACGATCCCGAACGCGATCATCTTGCAAAGCAAATCACTATTGAGGGGCCCCTGTATCAGCTCATACATAAAGCAGTTGAGTCGGTCCAAGAGATAATGAAATCTGTAACAATTTGGACTCCTGCAGGACTTAAGAATGCAGAGTATCCACCCGAATCCCTGTGGGAGGTATTAGTAAACGCCGTGATCCATAGGGATTACGCAATTTCTGACGACATTCAAGTACTGATTTTTGACAATCGAATAGAAGTTCTTAGCCCTGGTAGGCTCCCCGGCTATGTTACGGTGGATAACATTTTGCATGCCCGCTATTCCAGAAACACTAAAATCGTCAGAACGCTCCATAGATACAAACAACCACCAAATCGAGACATGGGTGAGGGATTAGATACCGCCTTCCAAAAGATGAAGGAGTGGGGGCTAAAAGCTCCCGAGATAGAGGAAAGCAACGGGTATGTGCGAGTAACGCTGCCTCATACTCCCCTCGCTAAACCAACGGAAGCCATCTTAGGCTTTCTCGCCAGAAACGCTACGGTAACTAACCGCCAAGCAAGAGACCTCACAGGCATCAAATCTGAGAATCTTGTGAAGATTGAATTTTATAAACTTCGCGACGAGGGCATGCTAGAACCTGTTCCGAGCCTCAAAGGCCCAAAATCTGCTTGGCGACTAACAAAGAAGGGCAGGAAGGCGGCGGAACGATTCAAATAGAAAGAGTTAGGGCAAGGCTAAAAGGATCTGAATGCCGTTGGTAATAGCAGTGACGCAGAATTCTGGATGTTCCCGCGCGCGGTGATTTCAGCATGGGTGAATCGTCCTGCCTAAATGATTTTTGCCAGTGCCACAGTCAATTCCGAGCGAAACTCCATTTCAGCGGTGTCGGCGACGGCCAGCCCCAAAGCCCGCCCCAGTTCTTCGGCCATACAAACGGTCACGCCCTTGCGAGTTTTAGCGGTCGCCATGCAACACCTTCAGCCCCTACTAAGCTTTCGATTTAATAGCCGAGGAGGAATCTGAATCTGTGGCTTCGCCACTTTCTTCCTCGGCAGGTTTCTCTTCTTCCGGCACATCGAACCACTGCACCAACATCTCTTCCCACCAGGCTTGCGTCACATCATCTCCTGGATCTGTCCCCAGAAAGGCCACGTCGTCCTTCGTGATGGATGATCCCACGAGCTGCGGCTGGAATTTCGCCCGGTTAATCACTTCTTTCGTGGCATAGCCACCGATGATCCAGGAGTCCGGATCGGCTCGGCGGGATTTATACGCCTTCAAGCCGTGCTTGAGGTACATGAAAATCTGCTGCTGGATCGGATCTGCGACGCCGGACTGAGACAGGCTAAGAGTTTTTTCGATTGGCTTTCGCCAATGCCGATCATCGTAGCGTGACGTGATCAGCTGGAGCATTTTCTTTCCCAACTCGGCATCTAGCGGCATGGTGTGAGTTCCAACTCGTCGTTACTTGCGACTATACAGGCCGGTGAACGAAGCCTTGGCCAGGGCATTCTGGTTGAGATAGTACCCGACCATCGCTCCGGATGCCTCAGGCTTCAGAGGCAATTGGTCCACTTTCAATGCAAATACCGTAAAGATATAGCGATGCGGCTTGTGTCCAGGTGGAGGACAGGGTCCACCGTACCCAGGCTGCCCAAAGTCCGTCATACTCTGCATGCTGAGTGGCGGAGCCCCGGAACCGTCCGGTTTCCCTGCATCGGCAGCCAGGGCGGTAACATCTGGAGGGATATTGAATATGACCCAGTGCCACCAGCCGCTGCCGGTCGGCGCATCGGGATCATACATCGTCACCGCGAAGCTTTTAGTATCCTTCGGTGCGGCGGTCCAGTGCAATTCAGGGGATACATTGTCGCCACTACATCCAAATCCATTGAAGACATGCGCCTTTCCGATCGTGCCCTTGTGTTTGACGGTCGGGCTGGTGAGCTGAAAATCGGCCGCAGCGCTGATGCCGGGGATGAGCGCGATCACGAACAGAATGCTGCTCCACCTCGATCTCATATCTGGTCCCCTCCTTCGCAGGAGAGCGAAAAAGTCCTCCGTCTTCGTCCTCGCACTACACTCTCACTCTCCATAATGACCTAGCCGAGATGTTGCTTGAAGAAAGCCTTGGCTCTGGCCCAGGCGTCCTTGGCCGCATCTGGCCGATACACGGATGGATCGGTGTCTCGGAAAAATGCATGAGATGCGCCGGGGTAGGTTTTAATCTCGCCGGCTTTCCCATACTTCTTCAGCGCCGCTGCTAGACGCTGAACATCCGCCTTGGTAATCCAGCCATCGTCCTCGCCGTAGAAATACAACAGCGGGCAGGCCAGTTTCTGGAGCGGTGTGTCGGGATTGGGCACTTGGCCATAGAACGGCACCGCAGCTTTGATCTCCGGATTGACGCAGGGCAGCATGAGCGCATAGGAGCCCCCCATGCAGAAACCGGTGACGCCGATCCTTGTCACATCAACCTCCGGAGCCGATTTCAGATAGGCAACCGTTTCATTCAGATCGTGGAGCCCATCCTCCTGTTTCAGGGTATTCATCAACTTCCCGGCCTCCCCTGCATCGGTAGTGAGGGGATGTCCCAAACGGGAGTAGAGGTCCGGTGCGATCGCAACATACCCTTCTCTTGCATATCGCCTGGCGATATCCTTGATATGGTCGGTGAGCCCGAACCATTCCTGGACAATGATAATGGCTGGGCACTTTTCCTTCGCTTGCGGAGCCGCCACGAATGCCCGCATCGTCACCACTTTTCCACTCGGGTACTGAACGGTCGTCTCTCGAACGGATTCAGCCATGGTCACCTCCCACACAGGTGAGTGCTGAGTGTTGAGTCCTGAGCGCTGAGTTCAAACTCCCAGATGGGAATTGTGAGGGTTCTTCCACTTTAATTCATAATTGAGCACTCAAGTCTCAGCACTGATTCAATTGCCGGCCACCATCATCTCGGAAATCTTGAGTGTCGGACTCGCAATTCGCCCCCGGAACACGAGGTCATTCCCGACCACTTCGATATTTTTGAACATCTGTTTGAGATTCCCCGCGATGGTGATTTCTTCGACTGGGTAGGCTAACTCTCCGTTCTCGATCCAGAACCCGCAGGCGCCGCGCGAGTAATCTCCAGTGACCATATTAATTCCGAACCCGATCAGCTCGGTGACATAGAGCCCTTCCCTGACGGGACCGATAATCTCTTGCGGACTCTTCAACCCGGGGACGAGATAGAAATTCGTCGGGCCGACGGAAGGACTCTCGCCCACGCTCCGCGACGCCTTGCCGGTCGACGGCAGCCCCAGTTTCTTTCCGGAATAGGTATCGAGTAGATAACTCTTCAGTACGCCGCGTTCGACGATCGTATTCTTCCGCGTGGTCAACCCTTCGCCGTCAAATGGGCGAGATCCAAGACCTCCCACCATCCGGCCGTCGTCGTACAGGGTCATCAGATCGGACGCAATTGTCTGGCCCAGTTTGTCGAGAAGAAACGAAGCCCGCTTGTAGAGACCGTAGCCGGAGATCGCACTACATAAGTGTGCCAACAGACTCCCGGCCGTTTCTTGATCGAACACGACCGGCACTCGCTTCGTCGCCACCTTTCGCGCACCTAGGCGGCGGACGGCCCGTCTGGCTGCCTCTTGCCCGATCGATTCCGCGGATGCCAACCGTGCAAACTTGCGTTGGACCTCGTACCACATATCCCGCTGCATGGTCCCGGCTCCGGACTCGATCGCAATGGGAGAAACGGACAGCGAAAAGGTAGAACTCTTGTAGGAGCCGACGAACCCATGGCTGTTCGCCAACACCACTCGTCCCGATGACGAATCGAACTCCGCACCTTCCGAGTTCGTGACGCGCGGGTCGGCGGCAAACGCCGCTGCTTCTCCGCGTTTGGCCCAATCGATCTGCGTTTCCGTATCGAGCACCGTCTCATCATAGAGATCGAGACTCGGCTGCTCTGTGGCCAGTTGAGCCGCATCCGGCAACCCTGATACGCCGTCCTCAACCACCGCCCTGGCCAACGTGCAGGTATCCGCGACGAGCTGTTCAAGGGATTCCCGTGAGAAATCGGATGTGGAAGTGGTCGCGGATCGCTTTCCGATGAAGACACGTAGTCCTAACCGCTTCTCCCTCGCCTTCGTCAATCGATCGACTGTGCCGACTCGTACTTGAACCGAAAGGGTCTCCCCATCGGCCACCACGATATCGGCTTCCGTCGCGCCGCAGGCTTTCGCATGAGCGAGGACGTCGGCAGCCAGATCCGTATAGCCGTTGACGATTGGGGCAGGCTCTGTTCCTCGTTGTTCTGGAAGCACGTGCTCTCTTTTCTGTCATTTGTCATGCGTCATTGGGCAACTCTCCGCTGACTGAAAGACCAACGACGTATGACAATTGACCCTTAACCTTGCGTTCCGCCGACCGTAATTTCATCGATTTTGATGGTCGGCAAGCCGACCCCGACCGGCACCGATTGGCCGTCCTTGCCACACGTGCCGATACCGTTGTCGAGTTTCAGATCGTGCGCCACCATCGATACCTTGGTGAGGATTTCCGGCCCATTGCCGATCAACGTGGCTCCCTTCACCGGCGACGTGATCCGTCCGTCCTCGATGAGGTAGGCCTCGCTGGCGGAGAACACGAACTTCCCGTTGGTGATATCAACCTGTCCACCGCCGAACGAGACGGCATACAACCCTTTTTTCACCGATCGAATAATATCCTGAGGATCCGACTCACCGGCCAGCATGAACGTATTCGTCATTCGAGGAAGCACCACGCTTTGGTAACTCTCACGCCGACCGTTTCCGGTCAGTGGAATCCCCATGAGGCGGGCGTTGAGTTTATCGGTGATATAGCGGCGAAGGATGCCTTTCTCGATGAGCATGGTACAGCTGGTCGGCGTTCCCTCATCATCCATATTCAACGAGCCCCGGCGAAACGGAAGGGTGCCATCATCGACGATCGTACAGACGGCCGACGCCACGCGTTTCCCGATCAGATTCGAAAACGCCGATGTTTTCTTCCGATTGAAATCGGCTTCCAATCCATGTCCGATCGCTTCGTGCAACAGGATACCGGGCCATCCCCCGGCCAACACCACGGGCATCACGCCGGCCGGAGCATCCACCGCGGACAAGTTCAGGATCGCTTCTCTCGCGGCTTCTCGCGCATAGCTCAAATGCCGATTGTCCTCTCGGTAATACTCGAACTCAACTCGGCCGCCTCCACCGAAGCTTCCGACCTGTCGATTGTCACGGTCCTCGGCGATACAGGTAATTTGCAGACGGGACAACGGTTGAATGTCGCCGACCAGCGCACCATCAGTGGTCGCAACAGCCACAACCTTATATTCAGTGTTAAAAGAAGCCATCACATTCTTGATGCGGGGATCGTACCGCCTGGCCTCGGCATCGATTTCATTCAACAGCGTCACCCGATCGGCCGTCGGCACCTCGGCCCTCGTCCGTTCGACGGGATACAGGTCTCTGGTCGCCCGGCGTTGGATGGGAACGGGAACGGGGGAATCTCCTCTGGGGGAATTGGCGATGTAGCGTGCCGTATCGGCCGCAATCTCCAGATCCTTCTTCGTCAATTCATCTGAGTATGCAAACCCTGTTTTTTCACCGGCGGTTGCACGAACCCCGACCCCTTGAGACACACTCTTGGCGGCACGTTTGACGATGCCTTCCTCCATCGAAACCGATTCCGAAATGCGGGATTCGAAATACAGATCTGCATAATCGACATCTCTTACGTTCAGTCGATCGAGCGCATGCTGGGCTTCGAGTTCGGTGACACCGAATTGGGTTAATTGGACCGGCTCGAGCATAGTGTGGTTGCCTCCTCGTCCCTGTCGGCTGATGGCGAGTATAGCCCATTCATTTCCGCGGTCGCAACGCGATGATCCTCACCGACCGAATTTCTGAAGCCGTTTCCGAGTTATCGTTTGACATTCTATACCCTCGACAGTAGACTTTCTCCACTTTTCGCGCTGGACAGGAGGAGTCGCTCTAGGCTCGTATGGCACACCACCCGGTTTCAAGTTTCGATCACCTGTCCGAGAGCGAATTGACCTCCAAGTTGGAGCCGGAACTGCTCCCGAAACATGTCGCGGTCATTATGGACGGCAACGGCCGGTGGGCGGAACTCCGCGGTCTTCCCCGCATTGCGGGCCATCGCGAAGGCATCAATTCCGTCAGAGAGATGATCACCTTCTGTCTGGAGCTCGGCATCCATGCTCTGACCATCTATGCGTTTTCGCAAGAAAATTGGAACCGTCCGACACAAGAAATCAGCGCGCTCATGGGACTTCTGGAGCATTACCTTTCTACGGAACGGGCCAGTTTAATCGAGCAAGGTGTATGTTTCCGCGCCATTGGCCGCCATGAGTTGCTCCCGCCGTCGGCGCAACACTGGGTTCGCACGACCGAGAAAGAAACGGCGCACCTCGATAAACTGATCCTGACCGTCGCCCTCAGCTACGGAGGACGAGCGGAAATCGTCGACGCAGTGAAAACTCTGGTGGAGGACGTCCAGGCAGGAACTGTGCAACCGAGCCTGATCGATGAAACCACGATCCAGCAGTACCTCTACACGCACCCGGTCCAGGATCCGGACTTACTGATTCGGACGAGCGGAGAAACCAGGATCAGCAACTTTCTCCTGTGGCAGCTGGCCTACACGGAGTTGTGCTTCACGCCGACCTTGTGGCCGGATTTTCGGCGACGTGAGTTCCTGCTTGCACTGATCGAGTATCAAAGGCGGGAGCGCCGCTTTGGCCGAGTGCTGAGCACCGTGTCTTCGTGAGCGTGGGTTATCCACCCATCACCGAAACGATCGTCCACAGCTCGATATCCGTGACCATCCCACCAGCACACACTCGACGGTTCGATCTCCGGCGTCTTTATACGGCAGCCGCCCTTATCCCGACGGTCTATGTCATCATCGTCTACCTTGCTCCATGGGCCTTGACGCTCCTGTTGATCGCCGTGGGGTCCATTGCTTTAGTGGAGTTCTATCACATCTGTTTTCAGTCTCGTTTCAACCGTTTCACGGTCGGAGTCGGACTTGTCGTTTTTGTCCTGTTCGTCGCCCGTGATCACTTGCCTTTCGCTTTGATGCATCTGCTGGCTGCCTCGGTTCTCGTGGTGTCGATCGCTGTTTCCCTCTCATCGGGTCAGACTGATCGCCGATGGAACGGTGTACTGATTATCCTCTCCGGTGTGCTGTATATCGGTTTTCCCCTCAGCACAGTGGTAGCGAGCCGTTCCTTGCCGGCCGGCGAATTCCTCGTCCTCTTTTTGGCGGTGGTCACATGGGCTTCTGATACCGGCGCTTACTATGCCGGGACCCTGTGGGGCACACACCCTCTCCTGCCGTCGGTCAGTCCCAAGAAGACTGTCGAGGGCGTACTGGGAGGGCTCGTCCTGGCGGTCGGTGCCTCAGTATTGGCCCAGTGGTGGTTTGCCCCGCAACTCTCGCCGTCCGATGCAGTGATCCTTGGCCTGCTTTTGACAGGGACCGGTCTTCTCGGAGACCTTTTCGAATCGATGATCAAACGTCGGACGGGCGTCAAGGATTCCGGCGGAATCCTGCCCGGCCATGGCGGGATGTTGGACCGGCTCGATAGTCTCTTGTTCACCGCCCCCGCCTTCTACTACTATGTCGCCTACGTTCGCGGTTTGTCACCGCCTCTATAAAAGAGGAGAGGAGAGTGTATGAAGTCGATTATCATCCTGGGGTCAACCGGATCGATCGGAACCAACACGCTCGATATTGTTCGACGGTTTCCGAACGAATTCTGTGTCGTCGGACTGACGGCCGGCAATAATATCGATAAGCTCGAAACGCAGATCCGCCAATTCAAACCCAAGGCCGTGGCGGTTTCCACGGAATCCTCTGCGGCGTTGCTCCGAAACCGGTGTGCCGATCTCCCGGTGGAGATCATGGCCGGCGAAGAAGGCATCACCCAGGTGGCGTCGGAGCTGGATGCCGAACTGGTAATTTCCGCCATCGTGGGAGCGGCCGGACTCGTTCCGACTTTGTCCGCCATCCGGAGCGGAAAACATATTGCCCTGGCCAATAAGGAACCGATGGTCATGGCCGGCAAGTTGATGCAGGATGAAGCCCGAAAGCATGGTGTCAGGATTTTCCCGGTGGATAGCGAGCATAGTGCCATCTTTCAGTCGTTGGAAGGACATCGGATCGAAGATGTCCGACGATTGATCCTCACGGCGTCCGGCGGAGCCCTCTGGACACTGCCCCTCGAGCAGCTCCTGAATGTGACACCGGAACGGGCCCTGCAGCATCCCAATTGGAAGATGGGATCCAAAATCACCATCGATTCGGCCACGTTGATGAATAAAGGATTGGAAGTTGTGGAAGCCCGCTGGCTTTTCAATATCCCCGAATCCGACATCGATGTCCTGATCCATCGAGAAAGCATCATTCACTCTCTGGTAGAATACAAGGATCGGTCCATGATCGCCCAACTAGGGCTTCCAGATATGCGAACCCCTATCTCCTATGCGATGCGTCACCCCGCTAGAATGGCCCTTGACCTCCCCTCACTGGATTTGACGGAGATTGGACGATTGACCTTTTGCAAACCCGACCATGATCGCTTTCCTTGTCTCAATCTCGGATACGAGTCGCTTCGGATCGGCGGCACTATGCCCGCTGCGATGAATGCGGCGAACGAAATCGCCGTCGAGGCGTTCCTCAATCATGGCCTCCGCTTCAGTGAAATCCCGCAGGTCATTCGCAGTACGATGGAGGCCCATACCTCTCGAGAAATTGCTTGTCTTGATGATGCGCTGGAAGTCGATCGATGGGCTCGAGAAAAGGCCGAATCGCTGGTGCATGCATTACCTCGCTGACGATCATTTGCATTTCAAGCTGCGAATGTTAAAGTAGAAGATCATACACGCGACACGGAGTCCCTGATGACGTCAGTACTTGCCTGGTCCCCCGATACGTTGTGGCTGCTCCTTCAGAAAGCTTGGTGGTTTCTTGTGGTTCTTGGCGTCCTGGTCGCTTTCCATGAGCTCGGCCATTTTCTCGCCGCTCGATGGGTCGGCGTGAAAGTCCTCAAGTTCTCGATCGGCTTCGGTCCGAAGTTATTCGGACGCCAGGTCGGCGAAACCGAGTATCTCGTCTCTGCCGTACCGCTCGGCGGGTACGTCAAGTTGTTCGGGGAGGACGAGACGGAAGCCACAACACCCGACGACCGTCGCCGGTCCTTTTCGCACCAAGGCCTGTGGGGAAAGGTTTTGATTGTGGCGGCGGGGCCTGGATTCAATTTTATTCTGGCCTATCTGATCTTCGCCGGATGGCTGTCCACTGGTGCGCCGCTATTTGTCCCGACGTTCCGCGATTTGAGCGCCGATGTCGAAGCCCTGGTTCCCGGTTCTCCCGCATCAATGGCAGGGATAGAAGTCGGCGATCGCATCGTCAAGGTCAACGGCAAAGATATCTCGACCAAAACGGAGTTGTTGGATATCGTCTCCAAGAGCAAAGGCCAGCCGGTGTCCCTCGAAGTCCGACGAGCCGATCAGCTGAAGACGCTGACAGCGACTCCTATTCCGGTTACCGGAGATGGGGCCGATGGAGACGAACCGCTCTACACGATAGGTGTTGAGGAAACGCCTCCTCTCGTCACCTCGGTTATGCATGGATCGCCCGCCTCCTTGGCCGGATTCAAGCCGGCCGATCGAGTCGTCGCGATAGAAGGACACGCCATCTATACCTGGGCACAGATGACCACCCAGGTGAGAGAGCACCCTCAGAAACCGTTACAAGTGGAGATCCTCCGAGACGGAAAGCGGACCGCACTAACCGTCACGCCGACCAGTGAAAAAATGACGGTGAACGGACAGACTCTCGAAGTGGGGAAAATCGGTATCTCGGGACCCGGACGTTCGTTGATGCGCTCCGACAACGCGGCGGAGGCCGTGTATCAAGGACTAGAAGCGACATGGGGATGGACCGAATTGACCGCGATCGGTCTCTATAAAATGATTGTGGGCGATATTTCAAGCAAGAATATCGGCGGGCCGCTGACGATCGCCAACATTTCCGGTGAAGCCGCTTCCCAAGGGGCCTCCAGCGTCGTGTTCCTGATCGCCATCCTGAGCATCAACCTCGGCGTCCTTAATCTGTTGCCGATCCCGATTCTCGACGGTGGCCACTTGCTCTTTTTCCTCATTGAAGGCATTCTGCGCAAACCGCTCGGCGAACGACAGCGAGAGGTTGCCCAGCAAGTGGGGTTGGTCTTATTGGTCGGGGTGATGATCTTCGCGTTCTGGAATGACCTGGAACGTATCTTCTCCCGCTAGCAGGATGCTGAAAAAGTCTGCCAGCGGCGTTCTCGCAAGACACAGCCGCCTCACCATCTCGGCGGCGTTCACAGGCGTGCCGTGCCTTATTCGGCACGGCGTGAACCTCAGAGGCTCAACGTACCGAAGCGTACGCCTCGCATCTTCGTTTGCTGCGGCCTTGCTGGACAGCCTTTTTGAGCATCCTGATGGTATTCTGAGCATTCAGCGAAATTTTCTACCGCTCGACTCTCATCTTAACAGTTACTCTTCATGAAGACTTCCCAATTATTGATCCCTACTCTACGGGACGATCCAGGCGAAGCGGAAACCGTCAGCCACCGATTGATGCTCCGTGCCGGACTGATTCGGAAAGTCGCAGCCGGCATCTATACCTATCTTCCACTTGGTCTGCGTGTGCTCCGGAAAATCGAGCAAATCATCCGGGAAGAAATGAACCGCGCCGGCGCGCAAGAGCTGTTGATGCCGATCGCCTCCCCCGCAGAATTATGGAAAGAAACAGCGCGCTGGGATTACTATGGGAAGGAGCTTCTACGCTTCAAGGATCGCCATGAGCGTGAGTTTTGCCTGGGCCCGACGCATGAAGAAGTCATTACCGACCTCTTCAGACGTGAAGTGCGTTCCTATCGCCAACTCCCGCTCAATTTCTACCAGATTCAAACTAAATTTCGAGATGAGATCCGCCCGCGATTTGGGCTCATGCGCGGGCGGGAATTCATCATGAAGGATGCGTATAGTTTCGACATCGATGAGGTCGGCGCCAAGATCAGCTATCAGAAAATGTACGATGCCTACACCCGCATTTTTACACGATGCGGGCTCACCTTTCGGGCCGTAGAAGCCGACACGGGACTCATCGGCGGAGATGTCTCGCATGAGTTCATGGTCCTGGCTGATACCGGCGAAGCCACGGTGGCATACAGCGACCAGGGATCTTACGCCGCCAATCTTGAACGGGCGGAAGTGCTTTCTCCTACCGACATGGATGCGGCCTCGCTTATGCCCCTCACGCCGGTCTCAACGCCACAACGACGGACGGTTGAGGAAGTCACGGCCTTTTTGCAGATTACACCTCGGCAACTCGTGAAGACACTGCTTTATCGTGCGGGAGACGAAACCGTTGCCGTGCTGATCCGAGGAGATCACGAAGTGAACGAGGTGAAATTGGCGCGATTACTCAAGGTCACCGATGTTGTATTGGCCGATCCCGAGACCGTCCAACATGTCACGGGGGCTCCGCCCGGTTTTGCCGGGCCGGTTGGTCTGCGGCACATACGAATTTTGGCGGATCACGCCATTAAGGGAATGAAAAACATCGTCATCGGTGCCAACAAATCCGACACCCACTATCAGAACGCCAATCTTGACCGCGATTTCGCGGTCGAACAATTCGCCGATCTTCGCAATGCGCAAGCAGGCGACTCTTCTCCCCGAGGGCCAGGTGTGCTGACGCTCGCCAAAGGAATCGAAGTCGGACAGGTATTCCTACTCGGCACCAAGTACAGCCACAAAATGAACGCCGCCGTTCTCGACGATCAGGGCAAGGAGCGCCTCGCCATTATGGGTTGCTACGGCATTGGCGTCGGTCGAACGGCTGCGGCGGCGATCGAGCAACATCACGATGAAAAGGGCATCATCTGGCCGTTTCCCATTGCACCATTCCACGTACACCTGTTGACGGTCAGCCAATCCCAAAAGACGACCGAGGCCGCTGCGCGTCTCTATACCGATTTGATGGATGCCGGCTTTGAAGTATTGTGGGATGACCGCGCCGATCGCGCCGGTGTCAAATTCAACGATGCCGATCTTATCGGCGCTCCCTTCCAAATCGTCATCGGCGACAAAGGGCTTGCGGACGGCATCGTAGAGGTCAAAATTCGGCGCTCTGGAATCAAATCCCGCATTGCACCCGACGATCTTGTCGCTCATCTCGGGAAACTGTCCACCGAAGCCGATCCTTCCGCCGCTTGATCCACACGGCAACTTCCGACTGAGAACCGCCTCACATTTTTTGAGAATCGGCCGAGAGAAAATCTCTTTTCCTTGCCTTCCCCGGTCATTCCGTTAGACTGAAATTCGATTCGGATCTCGGTGACCTATTCATGGCCCGGCCCCTGCTGATCCGTGTACAACCTGATTCATTCACGTTTCGATCTCAGGGAAATACGGTCGGATGCACACCAAACCGATAACTCAGAATGTCCAGGAACTGCAGCACAAGGCCGAGCACGCGGAGCACGTCAAGCGCATTACCACACAGATTCATGCGGCCAGCAATCTCGACCAAATACTCCTCGACCTCCATAAAGACATCTTAAGCCTGTTCGACGCAGAAGATCTGACGCTTTTCGCATTCGACTCCGAAAAAAAAACAATTTTCTCCAAAGTTCCCCATATCGACGGCGTTGAAGAAGTCCGCATTCCTATTACCGAGCAGAGCCTCGCCGGTTTCTGCGCCAAATACCTCCGCCCCGTCAATATCGTCGATGCCTATAGCATCGCCGAACTCCATGCCATTCATCCGTCTTTGCTCCACGACACGTCCTACGACAAACGCACCGGCTTCAAGACGAAGCAAGTCCTGACCTATCCGATCGTCGCCGACAATAAATACCTGATGGGAGTCCTTCAATTACTCAATAAGAAAAGCGGAAGTCGGTTTACCCGAAAGGACGAAGAAGCCGTCGACGAGATCGCCAAAGCGCTGGGTATCGCGTTTTTCAACCTCCGAAAGACATCCAAAAAGAATCCGACAAAATTCGATCTGTTGGTCAGTACCAATCGGATCACTCAGAACGAACTCGACCAGGTCATCGCAGACTCCCGCAAAGGGATGAACGATCTGGAAAGCCTGCTGATCGAAAAGCACAAAATTCCCAAACTTGATATCGGCAGATCGCTCGCCCAGTTCTATAAGTGTCCGTATATCGAATACAGTGAACGCACCCTCGTCGATGTGGAACTGCTGAAGAACCTCAATGTCGACTACCTGAAAAAGAACCATTGGATGCCGCTCAAGCGAGATCGCATGGCGATCGAGATTCTGACGGACGATCCAGGCGACCTTGATCGCGTCCAAGACATCAAGCGGACGTTCCCCGGCCTCAACATTCGGTTCGCCGTCAGTCTTCGCCGCGATATCGCCCAATTTCTGAACTCGGCTACCGGACAGAGCGACAACGGAGGGCGGAAGCTCGACGAAAATGTTTCCGACATCCTCGGTGAACTGGTCACCGAGGCACAGGCCGAGGCGATGGAGGATTCCTCCACAGGCGGAGGATTGGACGAAAACGACAGCGCGATCGTCCGTCTCGCCAACCAGATCATTGCAGACGCCTATCGCCAAAATGCGTCGGACATTCACATTGAGCCGTATGGAGAAAGACGCGAAACTCTGGTCCGTTTCCGGGTCGACGGCGACTGTTTCGAGTACATGAAGATCCCGCAGAGCTACCGGCGGGCTATCGTCTCCCGACTCAAGATCATGGCCAGCTTGGATATCGCCGAGCGCCGTAAACCTCAAGATGGGAAGATCAAATTCAAGCTCTCGGAGACGAAAGAGATCGAGCTCCGCGTCGCGACCCTTCCCACGTCCGGATATAACGAAGACGTGGTTATGCGTATCCTCGCGGCAAGTGAACCGCTGCCTCTCGACAAGATGGGATTCTCAGAACGGAACCTCAGAGTGCTGAAGGAGATTTCAGAAAAGCCCTACGGCATCATTCTCTGTGTCGGACCGACGGGTTCCGGCAAGACGACCACCCTGCATTCAGTCCTCGGCAACATCAACACTCCGGATATCAAAATATGGACGGCCGAAGATCCGGTCGAAATTACGCAGTACGGCCTGCGTCAGGTTCAGGTCCAGCCCAAAATCGGCCTGACATTCGCCAATGCGATGCGCGCATTTCTCCGAGCCGACCCCGATGTCATCATGGTGGGAGAAATGCGGGATAAAGAAACGGCCGACACCGGCATTGAAGCATCGCTCACCGGCCATTTGGTATTGAGCACACTGCACACCAACAGCGCAGTCGAAACGGTCACCCGCCTGCTCGACATGGGTTGCGATCCGTTCAGTTTTGCGGATGCTATGCTGGGTGTGCTGGCGCAACGGTTGGCCCGTAGGATCTGCAAGGACTGTAAGGAACAGTACATCGGAAGCAAAGAGGAATATGAGGAACTTCGACTGGGGTATGGGCAGGAGTATTGGGATAAGCTCAGCATCAAACAGGACAATACATTCAGGCTGTCTCGTGGAAAGGGGTGCGAAACGTGCAACCGATCCGGTTTCAAAGGCCGGGTCGCCTTGCACGAACTCCTCTTGGGTACGGACTCCATGAAGCGAATGGTCCAACAAAAGGCACGCACCGAAGAGATGCTGAAAACCGCCCTGGCAGAAGGGATGACGACGCTCGTCCAAGACGGCATTCAAAAAGTCTTGCAAGGCCACACGACATACAAAGAAGTCAAAGCCGT
>JAICUC010000024.1 GCA_025936075.1 Nitrospira sp.
ATGCGCATGGTCGCGAAGAACCCCATATGGTCGGCCGACAGAAGGTGTCCTCAGGAATTACGCTGTCCGAACATTTTGATGGCGGATAACACGCGATGCGCCACCTCCAGAGCGGCCGTCCCGTCTTCCCCCGACACGACCGGGCATGATCGCGCACGAACGGCCTGCAGGAACGACTCCAGCTGCAATCTCAGTGGCTCGTCATCGCCGGCCTGAAACTCTTCAATCGCCACCGTCGGTTTCGAGCCTGGCTCAACCGATCGGCGTCCGATCACTCCCTGGCGGGACTGGAAATCTATCGATATGGACCCATCCGGTTGAAACAACCGCATAGACCGCGTCGCCTTCAAAGAGACTCGACTTGCGATCAAGCTGGCGACACATCCGCTCTCGAATTGGATGTACGCATTGGCGACATCGCTCGTAGAAGAACGCACCGAAAGGCCGGCCGCCCGTACGTCTGCCACCGGGCCGGGATGGCAGGACAACACCAAATCCAGATCGTGAATCATCAAATCAAGGACGACATCGACGTCTGTTCCGCGCTCACTGTAGACCCCCATCCGCTGCCCCTCGAACAATACAGGCCGCCGAATGTGCGGTCGCATTATCTGCATGATCGGGTTGAACCGCTCGCTATGCCCTACTTGCAGCGTGCATTGATTCACTCTGGCCAACTCCACCAACTCTTGAGCCTCGATCGGCAGCACGGCGATCGGCTTCTCCACTAAAACATGTTTCCCGGCTTCGAGACAGACTTTGGCAACGGAATAGTGCACGGACGTGGGGACGGCAACACTCACGACATCGACCTGTTCCAAAAGGTTCGGCAGGTCGCCAAACGCCCGTGCGCCGTATTGACGGCCGATAAGAGAAGCCCGTTCGCAGTCGTCATCGACGACGCCGACCAACGTCGAATCGGGCAACGAGGCATACAGTCGCGCATGGTGCCGTCCAAGATGTCCGACCCCGATGACACCGGCACGAAGTTTGGCCATATACCTCTTGGACTGAGTTTGGGAATCGATTGATTTGCTGAGTTTCGGAGATCAATAAACAGATCTCAGTTCCGAAACTTCTCCGTTGACTTAGGCTCCGGTGCTCGGCTTCTCTTCGCGAACGAGACCGATGACAGCAATTCCAGCCTCTTCCGCCTTGCTGATCAACAATTCTCGATCCAACATGACGGACCGACCAGCCTCGACTGCCAGCACCGAAGCCTTGACGGAACGCATGACGTCGATGGTCCTGGGGCCGACAGCCGGCAGGTCAAACCGGAGATCCTGCTGCGGCTTGCATCGCTTCACCACTACGGCACCATCCTTGGCCAATTCGCCCCCACGCTTGATCGCTTCATCGGTTCCTTCGACCGCTTCGACCGCCACGACAACCCGGTCTTTAATCACGACACATTGACCGATGTCGAGGCGCCCTGTCTCTTCGGCCACGTCCCAGCCATACCGTATGTCGACCCACTCCTTTTTGGTGGGTTGGCGGGAAGTAAGCGCCCCTTCCTCAACCAAGATCCCTTCCAGGCCGAACGTCGACTCACAGATGGTGATTCCATCCTTTTCGAGTTCTGCAGCGAGCGCACGTAGGATATCATCATCCTTCCAGAGGACCAATTTCGTGGCCAGTGCCAGCACGCGAAAATCAGGACGTGCATGGCTATAGACGTGCGTCTTCTTGATGCCTCCCAGCATGACCACTTTTCGGACGTCGTCGGACTTGAATGCGTTGATCAGTTTATTGAGTTGGCCGATCTTGACCCAGTGGATCCGATCGACATGCTGCTCGAGCTCCGGTTCGGTTTCGCCCTCGTGAGCCACTGCAAATACTTGGAGGCCCATCTTGCGGGCATTATCCGCAAAGATGATCGGAAATCGTCCATTCCCGGCGATCACCCCGATTCGACCCTCGGATATCGGCATGGTAAGGTGCATAGCGGCGGATATCACATTTGTTGATCGAACTCGCGCTCCAGATCGAGGCTGACAGCCCGTGAGATCCCACGCTTGGTGCCCTCCATAAACGTGAGAATCTTGGCCACATCGGCCTGCCCCTTGAATTCCTTTTTGGTAAGTCGAATCGCCTCGGCCGTCCGATGGCCCGATCGGAAAAGCAGATCAAAGGCCTTCTTCAGCAAGGCAATGCGATCGGCTGAAAAACCATGGCGCTGCAGGCCGACCGAATTGAGACCGTACAAATGGGCACGGTATCCGCCGGCGGCGAACGTAAAGGGAGGAATATCCTGGCCGATGGCGCAACAACCGCCGACCATCACGTAGTCTCCCACGCGCACAAACTGAAGGATACCGGTTAATCCTCCGATCACGGCATGATCACCGATGGTGATGTGTCCGGCAAGGCTTGCCGCATTGGCCATAATAATGTGGTCGCCGAGCCGGCAATCGTGTGCCACATGTACGTAGGCCATTAGAATGCCCTTCGACCCGAGCGAGGTCACTCCGCCTCCTTGCACAGTTCCTCGATTGACGGTGACATATTCGCGAATGACATTATCATGACCGATGATGACCTTGGTCGGCTCACCTTTATATCCAAGGTGTTGTGGAGGTCCTCCTATTGAAGCAAACGGGTGCACTTCATTCCGTTCCCCAATCTCCGTCCACCCATCGATCGTCACATGGGAGAGCAATCGGCTTCCCTTTCCGATCGCGACATGTTCCCCGATTACACAGAATGGCCCGACCTCAACGTCACCATCGAGGTTCGCCTTGGGATGAACGACCGCTGTAGAATGTATCTTCACGCATGCCCCCATAAAAAAGCGTCAATCGTCAATGGTCATTGCAATAATCGATTGACTCATGACTATTGACCTGCCTTCTCTTCCATCACCATCGCCGTCACCACGGCTTCACAGACTACCTCATTGTCGACGTATGCCTTCCCTTGCATTTTCCAGAACGGTGGACGCTTCTTCAGCACTTCGATCTCAAAACGGAGCTGATCGCCCGGCACGACCGGTCGCCGGAATTTTGCCTCATCGATACCCGTCAGATACATGACGGTTTTTCCGACCGTCCCCCCCGACTTGAAGACCAGTACGCCGCCTGCCTGCGCCATGGCCTCGATAATCAGCACCCCAGGCATCAGAGGGCGTCCGGGAAAATGCCCTTGAAAGAACGGTTCATTCACCGTCACATTTTTGACCCCAACGATCCGCTGATGCGGTTCAAACTCTTTAATTCGATCCACCAGCAAGAAGGGATACCGGTGGGGAAGTAACGCCTGAATCTCAGCCTGCTCGACCGATGCCATTGGCTCTGCCTCCTCTCTCTCCCGAAGAGTTCTACGGTTTACGGGTTCTGCCGATCAAATTCCTTGATGACCGAGTCCGTCACGTCCAGCGCCGGCTGATGATAGAGCACGATCCGGATGAGGGCCTCATTGCCTTTATCAAGGATGGCCGTATACCCTTCCTTCTGAGCCACAGCCTTCGCGGCGGTCGCGATCTTTTGCGCATATTCCGCGACCATCTCGCGCTGTTTTTGTTGAACTTCACGATTAAATTCTTGCAGGCGGCGCTGATACGCTTCCATCTTACTCCGCAACTGCTCTTCTTTCTCTTGTCTCGCCTGGTCGGTGAGTTTGACGTTCGGATCTTGTAAAGACTGATCAAGATCTTTGAGTTCTTGCTCATCGGCATTAATGATCTTCTGCCTGGTCATGGAATAGCCCTTCACATCTTCCATGGCCAGTTTCCCGCCTTTTGTTCGTTCCATCACCATCTGCTGGTCCATGACACCGACCCTGATTACTTCTCCGGCATGGAGCGGCTCAACCCACAGCGCCGACGACAACGCGACGGCCGCCACCATCATTCTCACTATTCCCGTCATGATCTACCTCCCGTCCGCAGCAACTAAGGATATTCGCGGTTGAACTCCTCGATGACCGGCCCTGAAATATCCAAACCCTCTTCATGGTAGATGGTCGGACCACCCTTGCTCTTATCAACGACAACCTGCAATCCGAAACGCTTGGCGACCTTTGCGACGATCATTTCGATCTTGTCGCGAAACCCTTCCAGAACGTCTTTTTGTTTTTCTTGGACTTCCCGGTTCAATTCCGAGGCCTTTTGCTGATACTCTTGCATGCGCCGACGAAACTGTTCTTCCCGATCTCGTTTCGCGGCGGGGCTCAGAACGGAGGACTGCTTGACAAAGTCTTCCTCCATCCTCCGCAACTCCTTTTCCTCCAATTCCATCAGCGCCTGCCGATTTTTCGAGAAGGCGGTCAGGTTTTCTTTGGCCTTCTTTCCCGCGCTCGTCTCGTTGAGCAAGCGCTGTGAATTGATCACCCCGATCTTTGCGTCGATTTTTCCCCCGCCTCCGGCACATCCGCTGAGAACCAACATCATGATGGTGACCGCCGTCGACATCATCTCCCATTCGATCCGTCTCGCCGATTGTTTCCACCGATTCCCGTTGCAACGTACCACGCCAAGACTCCGACTAAAACAAGGTTCCGATCGTAAACTCGAACACACCGAATCGCTCACCGGTCCGTTTATCTAGATTGAGCCCATAGGCGACACGCAACGGACCAAATGGAGATATCCAGCGCCCTTCTATACCGGCCGCGCTCCTCAGATTGAGGGACAATGGTTCATCGTCGTCAAAACCCTTTCCATAGTCGAAAAAGAGCACTCCGTTCAATTTCGCCTCGGAGGAAATCGTAAAGATCAGCTCATTGCTGAAGATCAATTGCTTGGCCGCGCCGAATGGAGCATGTGTCGTAGGGACTGTGGGACCGGCCCGACCGAAGGCAAACCCGCGCATGGTATTGATACCGCCCACGAAGAACCGTTCATTCAGTGGAATCTGCGTCCCGCCGAGTGCTCGGACCTCGCCAAAACGCACGCGCAGTGAAAACCTCATATCGAGCGGAAGCGGCGTGACCTTGATGACATCCACATAATATTTGATGAAATTGTTGGTCCCGCCCAGATAAGGCGTTCCGACATCAAATCCTCCGCCGATGCGCCAGCCTGATCTGGGATCGAGATAGTAGTCTCTGGTGTCCCGGTATAGGGCCAGCCGAAATCCCGTCGACGATCGTGTTCCCAGCTGCCGACATACGATCGGCACCAAATCAGGGCAGAGACCTGCTTGAGGGTCTGAAAACGTAATCTCTTCTCCAAAGAGACTGATGTTCCCCGTTACATATTCCGATAACCAACGGCCGAGCGTGACGTTTCCGCCGGTTCGTTGCTCAAAATACGATAGGTAATTCGTGATACTGCGGTACCCATCTATCTGCAGCGACGTCAATGAGTCGTTCAAATAGGGATTTCGGAAGGTGATGGACCCGAGACTTCTTCGCTGGCCGAGCTGGCCGCGGATGCGCCCCATATAGCCGTACCCGCCCAAGTTGCCTTGGGTGATATCGGCAATCGCCACCAGTCGATCCAACGTACTGAACCCACCCCCGAGGCTGAACATCCCCGTCGGTTTTTCTTTCACGCGCACGTTCAGATCGACCTTGTCGGGCGCGACTTGCGCGGGCAGGATTTCGACCGTCTCGAAGAAATTCAAGTTGTTCAACCGTTGGAAACTTCGCTTCAGAGACGCGGTGTCGATCACATCTTGTTCGTCCACTCGTATTTCCCGCCGGATGACGTTGTCTCGTGTCTTGTCATTCCCGTAGATATTGATCTGTCGGATCCGCATCATCTCCCCTTCTTTGATGTTGAAGATGAGGCCGACCGTCCGTTCCTCGTTGTTCGGATTCACGCTGGGCACGACTTCGGCAAATGAATACCCCTTGCTCCCATACAGATCCGTCACTCGGGAAATCTCATCTCGAATTTTGGCGCGCTGAAAGATCTCTCCTTCCTTGATCTTCAATCCTTCTCGAAGCTCCGGTTCTTCAAACACCGTGTGCCCTCGAAACCCTATTTCGCCGATCGTGAACGGCTCTCCTTCGGTGATGTGGTAGCTGACGATGAACCATTTTTTATCTTCCGTGAGCTCAACCGACGGCTGGCCGACCCGAACATTGAAGTAGCCTTTGTTCAGCAGCACTTCCTTGACCCGCTCCACATCATTGGTCAGCTCTTCCCGCTTCAAGACGCCCGCATCGGACACGACTGACGGCAGCTTGAACCTCGTCACAATGCCGTACCAAGGAATCCATTCCCGTGTCGACATGACATTGAGCATCTCGTTCTTCGTTGCCGCACGCAGCCCTTCGAATATCACCGTCTTGACCTTGGCCTTCTCTCCCTCCGTAATATGGAAGGTCAGGCGCTTTCGTCCCTCATCTAATGCCTCGATCACGGGAACAACCTGCGCGTTGTAATATCCGTCATGCTGGTAGGCCATGCGAATGGTCTCGGCGCTTTCCTTCACCTGTTGTTGGTCAAGAAATGTCTGGCTCTTGATCGTCGTTTTTTCCTTCAGCTTCTCGTCGGTCAACTGCTCGTTGCCGTCGAAGACGATCTCGGTGATGAACGGCTTCTCTTGCACGACGAAGGTCACCGCCATCCCCTCGACGATCAATTCGGTTTCAACTTGTACATCCTCGAAAAAACCCGTGTCGTATAAAATCTTCACTTGTCCGCGCACATTGTCCGGCGTATAGCGATCGCCGGCTTTCAGTGTGAGGCGACCGGCAATCGCCGGAACCTCGATTCGTTTGGCTCCTCGAATTTCAATCGAGGCGACCTTGAGGTCCGGCGTCTGAGCGAGTGCTTCGAGCACGCTCCACAACACCGAGGCGACCATGACCGCGACCACGAACAATCGGGGCCTGTGGACGGCATGCTCGATCACCGATAAGGATTCCTGTGGCGAAGTATGGAGCTAGATAATGCGGCTAGAACCATCACACAGATCCTCCGTTAGCGACCGTACGCCGACACCTACGAGTCAATCCGTCCCGCTCTGAAACACACGTTGAAGCGCAAGCGCGCATTCTTGTCGGGGTTTCTGCCCGGCAGCTCTACCACGCGACGCGAACGTCCTTAGTCCCACCTGACCGCGCAAAACTTCGGGATTATATTGAGGTCACCCTGCATTGTAAAGAAGCCTCCCCCCTTGCATTCAACGTGCGTACATCCTGCTGGGTTCCGATCTCGGCGCTCCAACAGATCGCATCGATCACGACAGTCACCCGCTCTCCCGGAGATGACACCGCTCAGATTTCTTCGTGAGAATCGCTCGCGTCTTCGTTTCACGAAACGACAACATTGCCATCGATGCGGTGAGTTCGTCCGTTTCTTGACTTCACACACCCCATCACATAGTATCCTTCCATGTCACGTCTGACTGTCAGAAAAGCGGTCATTCCCGCGGCCGGCCTTGGGACACGATTCCTTCCAGCCACAAAAGCATCCCCTAAAGAGATGTTGCCGTTGGTCGACAAACCGCTCATTCAATACACCGTCGAAGAAGCAGTGGCGTCGGGCATCGAGGATATTATCGTCATTACCGGCCGCGGTAAACGCGCCATCGAAGATCACTTCGATCGTTCCGTTGAGTTGGAAGAAAATTTGAAAGGCACCGGCAAGAGTCAGGTGCTCCATCAGATCCGACAGATCTCGAACCTGGCGAACTTCTGTTACGTTCGACAATCCGAAGCCCTCGGCTTGGGACATGCCGTGTTGTGCGCGCAACACCTGATCGGTGATGAACCCTTCGCCGTCATTCTCGGGGATGAGATCATCGACGCCGATGTTCCAGGGCTCGCGCAATTGATCCACATCTATAAAAAGCGCCACGGAGCGGTACTGGGAGTGCAAGAGGTTCCCAAGGCAGATGTCAGCCGATATGGAATTGTGACCCCCAAGCGCCTCGCTCACGGTCTGCATCGGGTTGAGGATTTGGTGGAGAAACCATCGCCGACTGACGCCCCATCCACGCTCGCCGTGATCGGCCGGTATGTCCTTCCTCCTGAAATCTTTCCGATCTTGAGAAAAACCGCTCCTGGAAAGAACGGGGAAATTCAGTTGACCGATGCACTCAAAACACTTGCCAAAAAAAACCCGATGTATGCTCTGGAGGTAGAGGGACAGCGCCATGACGCTGGAGACAAATTGGGTTTTTTGATCGCCACCGTTGAGTTCGCGTTGAAGAACCCGGCATTGGGGGCAGAGTTCCGCGACTACCTTTCGACCAGAATGCACGCCGCCTCGAATAATCGTCGAGGATGACCCGCTCAGTCATGATGGGTATTCAGTCGCGAGGTTCTCTGCAACGACCATTCTGCACGCGGCTTGATCGTGGACGGATTGTCCGACCTGGTGCATCGCGCAATCCCGATCGGTCATGCAGTTCCATAGAATGGAACGTCGAGGCTCGTAGAAGAGAAATCATATCGTTCCAATGCATGACGAGTCGTTGCACAACGCGGTTCGTCGAATCCGTCGGCTCTTAGAGATAAAGAACGGGCAGACATATGACCGACCCAAACGAACAAGACATTCAACCTCCTCAAAACATTGAGGTTCCCGGCCAACTCCCGCTGTTGCCGGTCCGGGATATCGTCGTCTTTCCGTATATGGTGCTCCCCCTTTTCGTCGGACGCGACATGTCGATCAAGGCCATTGAGGCGGCCCTTGCCGGCAATCGGATGATCTTCCTCGCGACTCAGAAAGCGCTCGATGTCGAAAATCCCGCCCCCAAAGACATCCACACGATCGGCACCGTCGGCATCATCATGCGGATGCTGAAGCTGCCTGATGAACGCATTAAAATCCTGGTGCAGGGCATCGCCAAAGCGAAGATCACCAAATACATTCAAACCGACCCCTACTACTCCGTTCGGATCGACAAGCTGATTGATACGAAACCGACGGCTACGGACCTTGAGACAGAAGCCGTCATGCGGACCGTGAAAGAGCAGATCGAACGAATCGTGAGCTTGGGAAAAGTTTTGATCCCCGATGTCATGGTCGTCATCGAAAACCTCGAGGAGCCGGGCCGACTGGCCGACATGGTGGCCTCTAATCTCGGCCTTAAAGTCGACGCCACCCAGGCCGTCTTGGAAATTTCCGATCCGATTCAACGCCTTCGCCAAGTGAGCGACATTCTCGGGAAAGAAATCGAAGTTCTTTCCATGCAGCAAAAGATCCAGGCGCAAGCCAAGGGCGAGATGGACAAAACCCAACGGGAGTATTTTTTGCGGGAACAGCTGAAGGCCATTCAAAAGGAGTTGGGTGAGCTCGATGAGCGTGCGGAAGAAATCACGGAATTCCGTAAACGGATCAAAGACGCGAAGATGCCCGACAAGGTCTTGAAGGAGACTGAAAAACAGCTCAAGCGTCTCGAGAAGATGCATCCGGATACCGCCGAATCCGCAACGGTGCGGACCTATCTGGAATGGATGGTCGAATTACCGTGGTCCAGGCGATCGAAGGATAATCTCGATCTGAAAGCCGCCGCCAAAGTATTGAATGAAGACCACTATGACCTCGAAAAAGTCAAGGAGCGGATTCTCGAATACCTGGCGGTCCGCAAACTGAAAGAGAAGATGAAGGGGCCGATCCTTTGCTTCGTCGGCCCACCGGGAGTCGGAAAAACATCGCTCGGGAAGTCGATCGCCCGTTCATTGGGACGAGAATTTGTGCGTATCAGCTTGGGCGGCGTCCGGGATGAGGCCGAAATCCGAGGTCACCGCCGCACCTATGTCGGCGCATTACCGGGACGCATCATTCAGGGCATGAAGCAAGCAGGCACCGGCAACCCCGTGTTCATGCTCGACGAGGTGGACAAGGTGGGAATGGATTTTCGAGGCGACCCCTCGGCAGCCTTGCTGGAAGTCCTCGATCCTGAACAAAACAATGCGTTCACCGACCACTATCTCGGGGTCCCATTCGACTTGACCGAAGTGATGTTCATCACCACGGCAAATTTGATCGATCCGATCCTTCCCGCATTGCGCGATCGCATGGAGGTCATCGAAATCCCCGGATATACCGAGGAAGAAAAGCTCGGCATCGCCCAGAAATACCTGATTCCCCGCCAGCTCGAAGAACACGGGATTACAAGTAAACATGTCCGTCTTACGGAGCCGGCAATCCGACAAATCATTTCGCACTACACGCGGGAGGCCGGGGTGCGGAATCTTGAGCGTGAAATCGCCAATGTGATGCGTAAGGTTGCAAAGAGGGTCGCCGAAGGCAAAGGTCTGGGATTTCCAATCGAACCCTCCAATCTTCATAAATATTTGGGGGTGTCGAAATATGTGCCGGAAGCAGAACTCGAAAAAGACGAAGTCGGTGTGGCGACCGGCCTAGCCTGGACGGAATCGGGCGGCGACGTGCTCTACATCGAGGCGACGGTGATGAAGGGGAAAGGCCAATTGACCCTCACCGGCCACCTGGGCGATGTGATGAAAGAATCCGCTCAGGCGGCGCTCAGCTACGTTCGCTCACGAGAAAAAACCTTGCATCTCAGCCCCGGAATGTTCAGCAAACAAGACCTGCACATCCATGTGCCGGCCGGCGCTATCCCCAAGGACGGTCCCTCGGCCGGTATCACAATGGCAACCGCCATTGCCTCAGCATTTTCAGGTACGCCGACGAGACGAGATCTGGCGATGACAGGGGAAATCACCTTGCGCGGCCGCGTGCTTCCGATCGGGGGGCTCAAGGAAAAGATTTTGGCGGCGAAACGGGCGAAGCTCACCACGGTGATCCTCCCGCGTCGGAATAAGAAGGACCTGGAGGAAATCCCCAAACATCTCCTCAAAGGCATTCAATTGGCGTTCGTCGAGACCATGGACGACGTCATGAAAATCGCCCTCCGCCGAAGCGCCAAGGCTTCGCCGGCCTCTCGGAAACCATCGCCCCCTCCGGCGCCGACGCGCCTCCGTCCTCTGCGACCCGGCAAAAATCGGCGGTCGCACGAACTTCCCGCCACGGTGATGGCAACCCGAGTACCTACACGGTTATAGGATAGTGCCGTGGCCCGTCGTCCGGCCGACGCCCCCATTCGGGAATTCGCTCTGATCCGATCTCTCGAAAGTCGGTATGCCTCCCATGCGCCAGGACTCGTCCAAGGCATCGGCGACGATGCAGCTGTGATCGAAACCTCCTCCCGGACCTGGTGTCATCTCACAACTGACTTGCTGGCAGAAGGAGTTCACTTCGACCTGAAGTCAGCATCCTCGGAGTCGGTCGGATACCGAGCCGCCATGGCCAATCTCAGCGATATTGCCGCGATGGGCGCCGTCCCTCGCTATCTGCTCATTTCGCTCGCCGTCCCGAAGACAGTGAAGCGGTCACACATCTACGAGTTGTACCGCGGCTTGATGAAAGCCTGTAGCCCTTATGACGTGGCACTCATCGGTGGAGACACCTCGGCGTCCAAGGCTGGGCTCTTTCTCAGCATCACCCTGCTCGGTACCACGAGCGGGCGTCGGGCGCTGTTTCGACACGGTGCCAAAGTAGGTGATCACATTTATGTTTCGGGGACTCTTGGAGACTCCATGGCAGGCCTCAAACTCCTAATGAGCAGCACAACCACATACCCCTTGGGACAAAGGAAGACTGGATTCTCGCGTTCCCATCGGCAATTTCTTATTCGCCGCCATTCTTATCCTACCGCGAGGATCGCCGAAGGCCGGTGGCTCAATGAGAGGCGACTCGCCTCCGCCGCCATTGATCTGTCCGACGGCCTTTCCGGAGACCTACGGCATCTGTGCGAAGAAAGTCGAGTCGGCGCGGAGGTGGAACTCGATAGGATACCGATCTCACCTGCCTGTCAAGCCTATGCCCGGACGATCGGTGTCTCGCCGATTCGATTCGCGCTCGCCGGCGGCGAAGACTATGAGCTCCTGTTCACCGCTTCTCCGCGCGACTGCGGTACTATTGAGCGGGGAACCCGAACACGAGGCTATCGCATGACCCGTATCGGGACGATTCGTCCGCAGCAATTCGGGATTCAAATGACGATCGACGGTCGGACCGAGCCGATGCCGGTCACCAGTTATGAGCATTTCCGCTGATGTCCGATATGAATCACCAGCCTTCCGATCGAGGGCACCGATCATTCAGGGCTCTCTTGCGCCAGATGCTCCACTTGCAGGAGTCACCTCACCGCACCGCGCTGGCATTTGCATTGGGTGTCTTCATCGCATTCTCTCCAGCCTATGGCCTGCACACGGCAATGGTCGTGCTGTGCACTTGGCTGTTCGGACTCAATTTCTTGGCCCTGTTCACTGGTGCCTTGATCAACAATCCCTGGACCATCATTCCGATCTTAGGCGCAACCTACTGGACCGGTGCATTGCTCCTAGGACGGACCGATGCACCAAATTTTGATTGGCAGGATCTGAGTTTCAGCGGGATCTACCAACAAGTCCTTCCTTACGCAACTCCTTTCATACTCGGAGGACTCGTTCTCAGTGTGCTGGGGGCCTTGTTGTCCTATCCTGCCGCCTATCTGTTTTTCCACAAACATCGCCCTTCTCCCATCCAACCGACGATCGGACCGTTGCCGCCCTCCGACCGGGTGGGCTAAGATGCCCATTAGTCATGGAATCGGCAGACCGACCGAACGCTCCGTATGATGGATCGGCGCTTATCGCCGATCCCATCCACAAGTACGTCACCTTCACCGTCCCGTATGCTCAGCCTGATCCCCATGAACACACCGAGAAAGATCTGATCGATTCCGCCTGGGTTCAGCGGCTGCGATACATCTACCAGCTACAGAGTGCCCGCTGGGTCTATCCCTCGGCGGAACATACACGATTCGTGCATTCGCTCGGAACGATGCACGTGGCGGGACGATTCGCCAGACATTTGTATCCATTCCTCAAGAAAGCCGTCAAAGATGTCCCGTCGGCAAATTTTGTCGAAGAACTCTTGCGGGTGACGGCCTTGGTTCATGACATCGGGCACGGTCCGTTTTGTCATTTTTTCGATGACAATTTTCTTCATGCCCATGGCCTCACCCATGAACGGTTGGGCCAGATCATCATTCGGGAACATTTGGCTCCTCTCATCAGGAAAATACGCCGAAGCCCGTCCGGCCCCTTCGCGAAAGGGGAAGAATTGAATCCCGACCAGATCGCCCATCTGATCCTCAAGGAGAAAGGCAAGGACAATTCCCGCCTCCCTCGTTGGTTGAACATGCTTCAGCCCGTGATCTCCGGAAGTTATACCGGCGATAATTTGGACTATGTCTTGCGGGACTCCTATATGTGCGGTGTGGCGGTCGGCCCGGTCGATCTGACGAGGTTGATTCATTACACGATCGTGACGGAAAAGGGATTTACCATTCACAAAACCGGCCTTCCATCCCTCCAAATGTTCCTGAACACCAGGATGTACCTCTACTCCAACGTCTATTTCCATCGCACCACCAGAGCCATCGACATCCATCTGCGGGACATCTTCGGTCAGACGATGCAGCTCCTCTGTCCGAACGATCCTCGCAAGAATATGGAGAGATATCGGACCCTGACCGATTGGTCGCTCTTGGAAGAAGTCCGAGGATGGAAACAGTCCCGCCACAAAGCCCGCCAGCAGTTAGGACAGGAGTGGGCACGGATCTTAAGCCGAGACGTCAAATGGAAAATGGCCTACAGCACGACGTTGAAAGAAAAAGGACAGGAACGCGGCATGGCGTTTCCCAGCCATCGGCATTTTGAACAGCAGATTGCCAAAGAGTTGCCTTCCGGCTTGAGGCGTCTGCCGTTTCGCGTGGACATGGCTCTGTTGGATCCACGGCCTGACCCAAAAGACCGCCGTGGACATCCCCTTTACGTGTATGATCCCGGGACAGGTCAGGTCTCGACCGAGCCGCTGGAAGAGTTCTTAGACCTTTTGCCCACGAGACTCATCCAGTTCCGAATCTATTCTCCTGATCACCACCACGACGCCGCCTTGTCGCAAGCTGCGGCAACAGTCCTCAACAAGACACCGACCAGCCTCGAATCCAACTATTGAACGATTGATGAATCAATCGTCTTGGGATAAACGGAGAGGAAACTGGATGGCTCTACAGCTTGATGACTCTTGACTTGTTAGGTAAGCACGCGATGGGCAAATTCAGGGTTACAAGACCGGCTAAGCGGACAGTGGGAGGGATAGGCCTTTCAGCAGTTGGACCTTTTTCGTTTTCATGGTCTCCCGCTGCTCGTCCGATGGAAAATGGGGACCGCGTTTCGTCGATGGGAAGCGGCCTTCGAATCGCTCAATGGTCTCAAGCGCTTCAGCCTCTTCTCCAGCACGAAGCAACAACTGCAGGAGTCGGATGTAGGCGGGAACAAGACACATCAGATGCCGCACTTCTTTCACCTCGTTAATCACATACCGATAGCTTCCGATCGAAACCTCTGGATTGATCTTTTCATAGCTCACAGCCTCGATCAAATGGATTCCCAGACGGTCCGTGTCGGCGCTGATGCACCGTTCCCATTGGCCGTTCACCAATGCCCGCACTTCTTCCGAAGACAACTGAATGCCTCCCTTTTTGGCATTTTTACGGAGGTGCTCCAACACGCCTCTCGCTTCCAACCACGCTCCGTACAGTCCAACCAATACCCCGGTACAGGGAGACGATCGTCGACACCTCTCGGTGAGCGGCGAAAACTTCTTCTTCGCCACTTGAGAAGGCAGGAAGACACGGCCATGCGATGAGGCACAGATTTCACAGATATGGTCGTCGTGAGGAGTCACATAGACATACATGCGAATGCCGGAACGATCGAAGATATCCACCGCAAGGATTCGCCCGGCCATGATTTGCATCTGGTAGTATTGCCACACAGCGAGAAGTCCAAGAATGGCCATCAAATAAACCGTAACGTCGGGAGTTTCCCACCCTTCAAGCATCAGCGCTTCCCTCCACCCTCCATTTCATGATGATAAACCATACCAACTCTCGGATAGGTCGTCCAAAAATTCCTCGCTTTCTCAATAGGGTATGAAACTGTATCGGTTAATGCTTGAGCACACTTGACCTTCTTTTCTCTCTCTACAACTTTATCTTTCTTTCTGCATGAAACTGGCAGGCATTCTGCAGGGATCGAGTTGATCTGACAGCCAACCATGATGCCACAAGTAGAGGAGGTCACGATGGGTTTGACAGAAAAACTGATGATCACCCTCTGCGGGTTTTTGCTTTCGTGGGCCATTTCAGCCCATGCTCAACATGTGAGCGGCCAACAGGAGGCGGCTAGCATCCTAAACGGCATGTCGCCCGATGTCCTGGCAAAGGTTCGGTCTCTGGCACAGCTCCTTCAACAGGGCATCAAAGACGGGAAAATCTCGGATGCCGAGATTCGCCAAGGCTTGACGTCCGGACAACTTGGAGAAAAGCTAAAACAGTTGAGCCCCCAGGCCGCACAACTCCTTGAAGAGATCAGTGACGCGTCCAGGCAAGGAAAAGGACCAGGAGAAGAAAGCTTGATGCCGTTGATGGGAGGACTGGGGATTTCACCGAATTGACTGCAAGGGAATACCCGAGTGACGTCGATGGAACGAGAAGGAGTATGATTTGAATATGGATAACGCCTCCGCTATGAGCCATGCAGACAAGATGGCCCTCATCACGCCATGGATTAACCCAGAAGAACGAATCACGGTGCAGTTTGATGACCAACGAGATATCAATACAATTGTAACCGGCTGCAGCGAGCGGCTCGTTGATCTGGAACTTGAAACCAACATTCCCCACCTCCCGCAGAAACTGTCGATCCCGCTCAGCGAGATCGAGGTCTCGGAAGATCCAACCCACTACACGCGTGATCCCGACAAGCCGTTACGATTTAAACGACTGTTGTTGATCGTCAACGGCAAGCGCCCGCCAATTGTGTATTGAGAGAGTCAGACGCTAGAATTCTGACCGAACTCGTCAGCTTCTATGTAGATGAGTCATCAAACGCTGGGACTCGGGATCGTTGAGAATCAGGCGGGAAGCCGCTTGATCTGCTTATTTGTCAAGTTGAGCGTGGTGGGAATTCATCAGACATTCCCTGCTCAGCACGAGAGCAGGAGTTATGCGCACTGTTGCGTAGCTTACCCATATGGGAACGCGTGCACATCTATTTGCTGGATCATGAACATGATGATCGACAGATCCAGCGGGGCAATGAGGGATGTGTCAGGCGAGAAGCACTGCGACCGACGGTGGCTCACTAACTTTGCCAACCGTTGGTTTCGATCACTGTCGGAACCTTAGTGGATGCGTGCTTTTGAATAGCCCAGCGGCTTGTCACTGTCACTCTTGATCCATCATGGCGCTCGTGGATCAGTTGCCCTTCCCATTGTCCCTTCGTGCGAAGTTCCTCCTCAATCACCTCAAGCGGAACAGGGAAGACAGTCTTAAGCAGCTGGTGAGAAGTCCTCCCCAGCACATCGTGAGGCTCCCATCCATACAGCTTCTTCGCCCCATTACTCCAGTACCGGATCGTACCATCCAGATTGCGAACCATAAGCGCCTCAGCAGAAGAGATGCGGTCTTTCTTTTGCTTATCCTGCCCTAGATAGGTTCCTAACAAGAGACTCTCGGTCACTTCTGCCAGAAGCACGGAACCTGGCATCGTTAAATGAAGAGTATCCCAGAAGTAAAACACTCCATCCTTCGCGACTGTGCACTTACCCTTTGCACAGAACAATTGCGAGGCATCGATAAATTCAATGCCAAACTTTCCAGCCTCTTCACTAAGAGCCGAATTGACAGCGTCAAGATTGTCTGCGTCTACCTCCAAATTGTTGGGCACTTCGATGCCAAATTTCTCAAGCTTGTACACATACCGATGAATATCCAGTGAGAGTGACCCCGGCTGAGAATAGACGACCACGCGCTTCTCTTTCAGCTTCTCGAATAGAGCATCGAGCTGGGCTCGGAATTCTTTATCGCCAAGTTTCTCGTATGTCTTCAGCCAGCTGCTGGCTACAATAATTGCAGCCATGTGATTGTTTGGGAGATAGTCATCAACGAACCATTCATAGAAATCAGTGCACCGACGGTCTTGTCCACTGCGTATAGCCCGACAAGAAGTTCCGGTGAGCTGAATGATGGCATTCTGACCGAATACATGTACAAGACCTGGATATAAACTCGCCGCAAGGCTGTCCCCGAACAATACATAGACGGTCGAAGATCGAGCCTGCCCTCCATCTGTCCGAATAGTTGATGGCTGCACCGAGTCACAATGATTCTGTATCAGTGTCTCAAAGGTCTGCCCCGGGTCAAATAAGCACGTATGCAGCCGAGAGAGCACATCAGCATCATCGTTGAGCCTACTGTGAGACTCTGTTGCAGTGAGCTGCAGACCGACGGCGCACAGAGAGAGAACAGCCGCCGAAGCCAATGAGAATCTCCACGCCACTGGTTTCGTGATCGCATGTTTTTGGCGAAACGGCTGTTCAACATAACGCCACGTTACGTACGCAAGACCGAAGGTAAGCACGACCATAAGCGCAATAACACCATTATCAGGCTCAGTGAAATTTCTATGGCGAGCGAAGGCCAACAGTGGTTGATGCCATAAATAGGCGCTATAACTGACAAGACCGACACCAACTAACACTCTACTCGTCAACAATCGCCCAACAAACGTTCCTGGCAACGCAAAAACGATGATGAGACCGGCGCCCACTGCCGGCACCAACGCTGATAAACCTGGGAAAGGGGTCTCTTTACTGAAGGTCAATACCCCGAATGCGATCAGTCCGAACCCGACAAGGCTTAATACTTGATAGAAAGCGGCAGGGAAATGGTTACGTTCCTTCCCTTCTAAGTAGAAAGCAATAAGAGAACCCATCGCTAACTCCCATCCCCTCGTTGGCAGCAAAAAAAATGTCGCATCGGGCTTTCTGGTAATCGCATACTCGGCTAATCCAAGGCTGAGAAGCGTCATGATTGCCAGCAGCATGGCAATGCGCTTTCGCCCAAATTGCCACGTAAATATGAGGAACACGGGAAACAGCACGTAAAACTGCTCTTCTACCCCCAAACTCCAAGTATGAAGCAGCGGTTTTAACTCTGTGGCGGCATCGAAATAATCACTTTGCCGCCAGAAAAAGATATTTGATGCAAACACCAAAACGGCCATGACGCTTTTGTAAAATTCCTTCGCATCGCTTGGCATGAGCCACAACCAGGCAAAGGGCAGACACAACGTCAGGACCACGTACAGCGCCGGTAGAATACGCCGTGCGCGACGCTCATAAAACTTGAGGATGGAAAACTGGCCGGTCTCAAGCTCCCCAAGAAGAATCGTTGTAATCAAGTATCCGCTGATAACAAAGAAAATGTCGACGCCGACAAAGCCGCCGCTGAACAGTGAAATCCCCGCATGGAACAGGACAACTGGAATGACTGCAATGGCTCGCAAGCCATCTATCTCCGGGCGATACCGCATGGAATTTCGGTTACTCATACATCTAGGTCGAAGGATAAAGCATGACGGCAGCGCCCTATGGATCTGTAGCAAGCCATTTACGGTGTATATGATCCGAATTTAGAGTACTAGGGTATACCCTATAGATCACGGCGTCCGCATGTCACCGAGCTACTCGGATGTTCTCAGCCGTCGTCGAGCCATAGGTGATCATGCTGAACAGCGATGCCATGGCGGTCTTAGCAATGAGACCACCACGTGTATGGGCGTTACCCACACGTTCATTTTGACACAGTCCGGAGAGATTTCAGTTTCTTACCTAGCCTGATAGGGTATTGCATCCAGGACAGCTCCTTTCTATTTCATCGCCGATGGCATCATCATCGATGATCAACCACAGCTCGATTGCTTTAATTGGCTAAACTCACCAAATTCTTCTTGATCAGGCTCTCGGCTCAGCTTCGTTGCTGCCTCCCTTTCCTGTCGACGTCGGCGGCTTGGAGGTGCGTTCTTCTCGATGACCACTGATGAGCGCCGCGGCAATCAGCAGCTGGATGCCGATGAGCAGAAAGAAAAGCCCTCCCTTGTGCTGTCCGGTATGCTCGGCAAGGTAGAATCGGTGCGCGGCCAGCAGGAGAGAGAGCACAGAGAGGATAAACAACAAGATTCTCATGTCTGAAGCCCCATTCTAAAATGGTATTCTCGCGGCGGAGCGAGGTCAACCGGAAATCATGCGGATGGCGAGAACTGAAACCGATCGACACTATGGAGCTGGCGCACCTACGCCGGTAGTTGGATCACCATAGGGTTCAGGAGCTGACGACTGTACTGCGCCTTTAAACGGCAGATCCAGCAAAGCATAAGGGTTGACGCGCGCGCCGTTGAGTTTCACCCCCCAATGGAGATGCGGACCGGTGGCCCGGCCGGTCGCTCCCACTTTCCCGACGATCTGCCCGGCCTTCACGTGATCGCCGTCCCTGACCAGGACTTCGGACAGATGAAAATACATCGAATAGAAACCCAACCCGTGGTCCAAAAACACGCCCTTCCCGGAGAAAATATGATCGACGATGAGCCGCACCACCCCATCATTCGTCGCGGCGACGGCGGTGCCCAGCGGAGCGCCGATGTCTTCACCGTTGTGCGGATTCCGCGCCTGGCCGTTCATGATTCTCATGCTGCCGAAGATGCCGGTTCGCTTGCCGCTCACCGGCTCCACGAAACCCGCTTGCCATAACTTTGTCGAAGAATCGCTGATCAGTGCCGCTTTCACCTGCTCTTGCTCGGCCTTCCAGCGGGCCAAGCTTTTTTCATCAAGATCGACCTTATCTTTGGGAAGAGTGAGGTGTTCGACGTGAAATTTCTCTTTGACGACTACTACGCTGTAACGGAGCGTGCGATTCTGCTCAGCCGTCTTCAACTCGACGAGCAGTTCATGAGTTCCCGGCTCGTCTTGCAAATCTATCCCGAGCAATCCGATAAATCCTTTCGGTTCTTCACGTCTCGTGTCAGGGAAGAAGCTGATGGAGCGCCCCAAGAATTTCCCCTGCACGCGGATAGCTGAATCATCGATCGGGACTTTGATGACGATAATTTCTCCCTGTTTCCCGGTATAACGGCCATCGGTACCTTGAGCTGTCGCTACAGAACCTGGACGTAGGTCGAGAAGCAGGCAACCGGTGAACAGGATAGCGATGCCCAATAACCACCCCGTCGGCGTGGCACCTCGTGGGTAATGCAGATACATCGTCGGCTTCATCGATAAAACCGCCCTCCGGACACTTGAGAAATCAGTTCATCGACCCGCCGATTCACCGCGCTGAAAGGGTCCATACAGAGGATGGTTTCCTCCCAATAGCCGTTCAGCTTCAGATACGTCCAATCGACCGTATAGGACCGATTCTTGGCACGAGCGAACCGGATGAAATCCCCACGGACCTTGGC
>JAICUC010000375.1 GCA_025936075.1 Nitrospira sp.
ATGCAGGCTGAAACCCTCAAGATCGACGCTTGGAAATGCTACACCGGTTCCTGCCCGAAGGGGTTCGACCGGGGCTGGAGGATGGACGATGAGCGCGTTGCCTATCCCATGCTGGAACAAGCGCGAAAGCTCAATGTGAAGCGAGTATGCGTCCACAAGGGATTGCCCCTCGGTCCCGTGCCGGACTACAACCATCCGAGAGATCTGATCAAGGCGGCGAAGGACTTTCCCGATCTCGACTTTTTGGTGTATCACTCCGGGTTCCGAGGTGTGGCATCCATCGATCAGATATTTGCAAAGACCGGTGAGATTCCATGGACCACCGAGTTCTGCCGGATGAAGGATACGGAGTCGAGCATCTCCAATATCTATATGGAATTGGGTTCGACCTTCGCGCAATTGGTGACGACCTATCCGTTGATCTGTGCGCATCTGCTGGGGCAGATTATCCGCTCGTTCGGGGTTGATCACGTACTGTGGGGCACAGACTCGATCTGGTATGGGACCCCGCAATGGCAGATCGAAGCATTTCGCCGATTCCAGATTCCGCAGGAATTGGTCGAAAAGCATCAGTATCAATCTCTGACGAGGCGGGTGAAGGAACGGGTTTTTGGATTAAATTCGGCCAGAGTGTTTGGGATCGATGTCGAAGCAAAACGGCGCGAGATTCCGAATGACGCCTTAGGTCGACTCAGAATGAGCTATCTAGAGGAGGGGCCGGAGCCAAGCCGACGAGTGTACGGATGGGTGGCGGGATGACGATGCGGGTCCTGTCAATGAGCGTCCCACCCGTCCTCGCACCTCGCCCGGTGTAGGGATCCCGCTGCGGGCGGGTGGGTCCCAGCTCATTGCCACCCGCATCAAGGGAAAAGGGAAGAAAGGAAGAAATAATGAAAAGCGAGGTTTTGTACCCCGGTGCGTTTCCAATGGTGCGTGTCGAGCTGGCAGAGGGAGAGCATATCAAAGCTGAGTCAGGTGCGATGGTGGCGTGCTCGCCGACCATCGACATTGAAAGCAAAATGGAAGGTGGATTTCTCGGAGCGCTGTCACGAAAGTTTCTGACGGGAGAGAAGTTCTTTTTCCAGACGTTGCGAGCCAGCCGCGGTGCCGGCGAAGTGTTGCTCGCGCCGACCGTACCCGGCGAGATTGTCGTTCTTGAGCTTGATGGCGTCAACGAGTATATGGTGCAGAAGGATGGATTCCTGGCTGGTGCCGATGGGGTTACGATCAACAGTCAGATGCAAAGTATGAGCCGAGGATTGCTGGGCGGGGAGGGGTTCTTCATCCTCAAAATGAGCGGGAAGGGAATGCTGCTGCTGAACAGCTTCGGTGCCGTTCACAAGATCGAGTTGAAACCGGGTCAGGAATATATCGTGGACAATAGCCATCTGGTGGCTTGGTCTACCACCACCACATACAACATCGAAAAGGCCACTTCCGGATGGGTGGCCAGCTTCACATCAGGTGAAGGTTTTGTCTGCCGATTCCGCGGGCCGGGTCTTGTGTTCATTCAAAGCCGCAATCCCGGCGGCTTTGGAGCGTGGGTACGGCAGTTCATTCCGGTCTCCGAGTAGCGGCAGCTGAAAATGACCGTCAACTTTGTTCTCGACTCGCAAGAAATCCTCACCGTACCCCGGAGGGTACGCCTCCGGTTTCTGCTCGCCTGCGGCCTCGTTCACGGCCATTTTGAGCTGCCGCACGTTTCGCGATGATCAATAGCACTCCCAACGCGCTCTGCTTCGGTGATGAATTTCCTGCCAACGGTACGCCGTGCCTCGTCCATGTCGAAGCCCATGGGCTCACGATGATTGTTCTCTCAGATCAGGATACAGGTGAGCACCGTTCGGAATCCGTGCATTTTTCAGAACTAACCGTCTCTGTAGGCGGGTTGGATCATGACCAACTTGTCGCGACGTGGAAAGGGGCGACGGGGGAGCGGACACTGTATCTCAAAAACCCCCATGTGATTCGTGCCTTCCGGCAAGCGGCGCCGGATCACTTGACGATACCGCTTGAACGAGCGGCGGAACAGGTTCGTCAGGTCCGGCAACGACATCGAATCGTATGGAGTATTGTGGGAGGGACGCTTTTGATTGTGGTGTTGGGACTCTGGTTTTGGAGCGACCTGCTGGTAGAACTTGCCGTCGATCGAATTCCGATCGAATGGGAACAGAAGTTGGGTGAGTCCGCGTATCACGATTTTCTTGTTCGTCAGGAGATCATGAACGAAGGTCCCGCCGTGGCAGCGGTCAAAGAGATGACTCATCGCCTGACCGCGGCAATCCCGGAGAGCCCCTACACATTCGAGATCACCGTCGTGAAAAGCGATGTGGTCAATGCCTTTGCCCTCCCCGGTGGGTATATCGTCGTCTTCACAGGATTGATGAAGAAGGCGGAAAGCCCGGAAGAAGTGTCAGGTGTGTTGGCCCATGAGCTGAACCATGTGCTCCAGCGGCATGGACTCGAACGGATCGTCAAGCAGTTGGGTTTTGTGGCAGTCATATCGATCGTGTTGGGAAACCAGCAATGGCTGGGTGGCGTCATGAAGCAGCTCGGTGTGGAGCTGATGACGTTGAAGTTCGGACGAGCACAGGAGACGGAGGCGGATTTGACCGGTCTTCAGCTCCTTCACCGTGCCAAGATCAATCCCAACGGCATGATTACCTTCTTCCAACGGTTAGCGGAGAAGGATGAAGGACGAGTGGAATGGCTCTCCACTCATCCGATGAGCAGCTCCAGGGCCGATCGTCTGGAAGCTGAAATCGCAGCCATGCCGAAGCAATTCCCTGAGGCGTTTACATTCGATTGGACCAAAGTCCGAGCCTCGCTTGGTGCTCACAGCGGTGGTAGCCCGTGAATCGCTCGACGCCGATCCGCATCGGGATCATTGCCGATACCCACGGACTCTTCGACTCGACGATCGTGCGGCATTTCCATGGCGTGGATCATATTATTCACGCCGGCGACATTGGTGGGCGAATTGTTATCGATCAACTTGAGACGATCGCTCCTGTGACCGTTGTCTCAGGCAATGTCGATGAATATGAAAAGAGCGGCTTCCCTACAGAGGCCATTATTCAACTGAATGGCGTCCATATCGCGATCCGACATGTTCTATTTGAAGCTGGCAAGCTGACCAAAGAAGGAAGAGCGTTTCTCGATCGTACCAGACCAGACATCTGCATCTTCGGTCATACGCATCAGCCGAAGAATGAATGGCTCGGGGAGACGTTGCTGTTCAATCCAGGATCGGCGGGTCCGAAGCGGTTCAAGCTGCCAAGAGGGTTGGGAGTCCTCACGGTCGGTGAACACACAATCGGG
>JAICUC010000041.1 GCA_025936075.1 Nitrospira sp.
CGACTTTTTCTTGTGATGCTTCAGAATAGCTTCCGATCCCGAGGTTCACGTACAGAGCATCGGTTTTATAACCCAGTTTCAGGAGAATATACCAGAGGGCCAAACTGTCCTTGCCGCCTGAAACGGCGACCAGGATGCGGTTATTTTGTGCGAACATTTCCTGAAGGCGAATCGCTTTGGAAACCTGGTCATACACGAAATTATTAAAGCAGTCCTTGCAGAATGCGGCATTATGGCGTGGTAGCTTGAGAACGGCTTTGATTTTACATCTTGTACAGTTCATCGGTTTGGATCATACGAGCATAGCTGGGATGATTGCAAACCGGCAGTGCGAGGTAGGAAGCAAGAGGCTGAACGATTGACCTCTGAATCACGATCCGCTATGTAGGGAAGATAGTGGCGTGAGAGAAGAGGAGAGTAGTGTTGAGGCAAGCCCAAGGACAAAGAGGATAAAGAGCATAAAGTTAACATAATATCTCTTATCAGACTATGACATTTGAACTTCTTATCCGTGTCCATAAAGAACTTTCAATTACCGGGCATGCGTTTTACGAAACTATTCTCTCTATTTCCGAACTGGTCAATCGAAAGGTTCAGATTATTCGTCTCCATTGGCAAGCTTCCACCTTGCTTCAGCACATTGATGATGTCACGGCCAAGGTCGGCCAACAAATCGCCGCGCAGGTTTCTGATCGACTTCTGTACCAGAGTCACTCTGATTCAGTTGTCGGTGTGATTGATCAGATGCTTGCTGATGCCATGTCTCGTGTCCAAGAGTTGAAACAATCATTGGTCGGCGTTGATGCCCAGATCCGTGAGCTCAAAATTGAGACGGTTCATCAGGACCTGCTTTCCCTCCAACGTGATTTGGCGCTTCGTTCGGGAGGTATTGAACGATTGACTGTCGTTCGAGGCGCTGCCGCAGCGGGACAGCCGCTCAGCGCACTTCCACAGTACTCCTCCGCATACGTGGCCATGATCGTACGAGGGCCTGTTTTGTTGGCTCCGACCGATGATCTCCTGTTCCGGCCCGGCGATATCGTGGTCTTGATCGGCTCTCAAACAGAACTCAGACAACTCGTCTCATGGTTTACAGGCCAATGTCTCCGGACAACGTCGCTCACCAGATCGATGTAGGACAGTAGGCACATCGACAGAGATCAGATACAATAACGCTCGATGTCAGCTACTGTATTTCCGTCATCACGTGTTCTGCTTTGTTTTGTTGCTATTCTCTTTTCCTCTGTCATAGAAGGCGGCCGGGTGGAGGCATTATCGGCCGACTCACCAGGCATTCGCATGCTGGAAGAGATCCAAACCGTCATTACCGAACTCGCCGAGCAGACCAAGCCTTCTGTCGTCAACCTGTTTCCTGTCTCCGGCGCCGCTCGGCTTCGGGAAGGACCAGGCGAGCGTGCGCCGAATGCCACTGGTTCCGGTTCGGGCCTGATAGTCGATCGTGAAGGCCATATCGTGACGAACAACCATGTGATCGGCGATGCGACTGAAATTGAAGTGCGGTTCTCCGACAAGACGAAGCTCATCGCGCATGTGATCGGCAAAGATCCGGACACCGATTTGGCTGTCCTCAAAGTGACGCCCGATCGGCCGCTCTCCAGTGCTCGATTCGGTGATTCTTCAAGCGTCAAGGTGGGGCAATGGGTGCTGGCCGTCGGGAATCCATTCGGATTGGACCGGACCGTGACGCTCGGAGTGGTCAGCGGCATCGGTCGCGAAAACATCAACCTCTCGCGGTACGAGAACTTCATTCAGACTGATGCCTCGATCAACCCTGGAAATTCAGGAGGCCCGCTCTTTAATCTCCGGGGCGAGGTGATCGGCATCAATACGGCGATCATCAATTTTGCCCAAGGCATCGGGTTCGCCATTCCTTCGAACATGGCCAAGCAGGTCATCGAACAGTTACTTGCCAAAGGCAAAGTTGTGCGGGGCTGGCTCGGTGTCGGGATTCAGCCGTTGACGGCTGAGTTGGCGAAAAAATTCGGAGTCACCGAAGGCGAAGGAGTACTCGTGAACGAAGTGTTCGAAAAAGATCCTGCGGCTTTGGCGGGGATCAAGCCGGGCGATGTCATCGTCCGGATCGACGGTGCCGTTGTTGATTCACCGAATAAGCTGTCTCGCCTCATCGCGACGCTGACTCCGGGCGCGACTTCAAAGATAGAAATAGTCCGGGATCTGAAACACGTGACAATGGACGTTCCCCTCACCGAGCGGCGTGATACCACCTTCGTCGCATCGGTTTCTCAACAAGAGGAGAAGTTAGGAGTCAGGCTGGGTCTGGATCTGCAAGATGTGACGGCCGCCCTGGCGGACAGATTCAAGCTCCGTGAGTCAAAAGGCGTGCTGATTACAAAGGTTGAACCCAATAGTCTTGCTCAAGCCGAAGGTCTTCGGGAAGGTGATCTCATTAAAGAGGTCAACCGAATGGACGTGTCTTCCGTAGGAGAATTTACGTCAGCTATGGCACGGTCCAAGCGTGGCGATACCGTGTTGCTTCGCGTGCTTCGAGAAAACCGGGCATTTTATGTCGTGCTGAAATCCTCCGACTGATGATGTCAATGGGCCGTGGCGGTTTGTCCTTCCGTCTTATGTCGCTCAATGACCCTTGCAGCTAATTCTCGTGGTACTTCATCATACTGTGCGAAATCCATGACATAGCTGCCCCGGCCCCCGGTCATGGCGTTGAGGGCCGTCGCATATCGAAGCAGCTCAGCCAGCGGAACCAAGGCTGTGATCTGCTCCGCATGGTCCTGCGCGTTGACGGCCACGATTCGACCCCGCCTGGCGCTCAGGTCTCCCATGATGGCTCCGACCGCGTCGGTCGGTGTGTCGATTTCGACCGTCATGATGGGCTCAAGTAACACGGGATGCGCAGTCTCTATCGCCTTCTTGAATGCCATCGATCCCGCGATCTTGAACGACATTTCGGATGAGTCAACGACATGATAGGATCCGTCATAGACGACCACTTGCACATCGACGACCGGAAATCCGCTCAACGGTCCTTCCTGCATGGCTTCGATGACCCCTTTTTCCACGGCGGGAATGAAATTTCGAGGAATCGCGCCTCCGACCACACGACTCTCAAACACATACCCGCTGCCACGTGGGAGCGGGTCCACTTCAAGCCAGCAATCGCCGTATTGCCCGTGACCGCCGGTTTGTTTTTTGTACTTGCCCTGTGCCTGTGATTTCGTCTTGAGCGTTTCCCGGTACGGGACCTTCGGCGTATGGATGATGACATCGGCTCCGAACTTTCGATGGAGTTTCTCAAGAGCCAAATCGATGTGAAACTGCCCCATGCCGCTGAGCACCATCTCCTTGGTTTCGGCATTGCGCGCGAATCCCAGCGTGGGGTCTTCTTCGATAAGTTTGTGAAGGCCAAGGCTGACCTTATCGATATCCGTCTTCGACTTGGCTTCGATCGCGAACGACATGATCGGCTTTGGGAGGCTCGGTACGGGGTAACAGATGGGAGCATTTTCTTGGCACAACGTGTCACCGGTATGCGTGTCTTTGAGTTTTCCAATCGCTACGATCTCTCCCCCCTTTGCGGAATCGGCCGGCACGTGACGTTTCCCCAACACCCTGTAGAAATGGCCGAGCTTCTCCCGTACATGTTTTGAAGCATTCAGCACCGTCGCATCGGCATGGATGGTTCCAGACACGATACGGCAATAGGACAGCCGGCCGATGAATGGATCGATGATGGTCTTAAAGACGTAGGCTGAAAACGGTTCCTGGACACTCCCCTTCCGCTCATACTCTTCGTGAGTCTCCGGGTGAATCCCTTGCCATGGATGGGTCGCGCCACGCTCGGAGGGTGCCGGCAATAAGGTCACAATGGCGTCCAGCAGGGACCAGACTCCCACATTTTGCGTTGCGGATCCGGCATACACGGGAAGAAATTGCTTCGTCTGGATGTCGCGTCGTAGTCCTTGGAGAAGGTCTTCCTGGTTTAATTCTCCCTGGGTCAAGTAGGTCTCCAATAAGGTTTCTCCGCTTTCCGCGACCGCTTCGATAAGCTGCTTTCGCGCTCCGCTGAGAATTCTCTCCAGGTCGTCTGAAATGTGCCCCTGTTCCACTTGCGCTGAACTCGGCCCGGACCGTATAAATTTTTCATGTCGCACATCAATGACGCCGTCTAAATTCATGCCGAGGCCGACCGGCAGCGTCATGGGGATTGGAGCACGACCGAGCTGCTGTCGGCAGGTCTCCAGAGCGTTCTCGAATGATGCGCCTTCCTTGTCGAGTCCATTGACGAACACCAAACAAGGAAGATCCAACTCTTTAATTCTCGCCCACAGTCGTGCCAGTTCTGTCCTCACTCCCATGTTTCCGCTCAGAAGAAGGATGACCGCATCGGCGGCCAACAAGGCGGCGAGCGGTTCACCGAGAAGATCGAGTGCGCCGGGAGAGTCAATGAGATTGATGTTGGTGTGATTCCATGAGAACTGAAGGAGGCTGGTACTTGTCGAATGGCGATGGCGAAGCTCTTCCGGTTCGAAATCAGAAACGGTGGTAGCCTGTGTCACGGAACCAAGTGAGGAGATGGCTCCACCGGTATACAGCAAGGCCTCACCGAGAGAGGTCTTGCCCGCGCCGGCGCTGGATACGATCGCCACGTTTCTGATGGACTCCAGACAGGCTGCTTCCATAGTATGCCCTCCTTGTTAATGTAGAGGTTTAGGCATTCGCTTCATCATATTCTTTGGGACCGTTGTTTCGGTCGGATTTATTTCAAGGGTCTTCCCGCTCATCTCTCTGTCCCGCCATCCACCCTTCGTCGGCAAAACTCACGTACCGGCCATCTCCCACGATCACATGGTCCAAGACGCGGATCCCCAACAGCTTGCCGGCCGTTATGAGTCGGTCAGTCAATCGCCGATCTTCCTGGCTTGGGGTTGGATCTCCGCTGGGATGATTGTGAAGAAAAATGACCGCGGCGGCCGATTCACGTACGGCGAGCGCAAAGGCCTCACGTGGATGCACGATGCTGAGCGTGAGACTTCCCTCTGAAACCGTGGCTTCTTTGATCACGACATTTTTTGCGTCCAGCAGCACGACTTTGAAGAGTTCATGCTTCACATCACGGAGTGCGGGATGAAAATGTTTGAACAGATCTGCGCTTGAGGAAATACGAGTGCCGGTGGACATGGGAACGGCCATTGATCGTCGCCCCAGTGCCAATGCCGCTTTGAGTTGGGCTGCTTTGGCGGGGCCGACACCGGGGATGGCGCAGAGTTCTTCAATACCGCAGGCGGCTAATCCTCCCAACCCACCCAGGCGGTCGAGGAGTTCAATGGACACTTGTACGGCGGACGAATCGCGGCGGCCGGTTCTCAGGAGAATGGCGAGAAGATGGGCGTCTGATAAGGCTTCAGAACCCTTCGCAAGAAGACGCTCACGAGGACGTTCGGCCTTCGGCCAGTATGCAATGCCTTTCCTGGGTCCCTTGCCCGCCATGAAGACCCCTCAGATGACAAAAAATTGACGGTCCGGACTCTTTTGTACCGGCAAATAAGAGAAATTACTGGCCTAAGGCAAATACGTAATTCATAACCCATTGAAATACTGAAACATGACAAATTGGTGCAGCTTTTGCTTAACTTTGCCACTAGCTGTGAACGTAGTCACCTTGGGAGGGATCAATGGAATGTCCGAAGTGCAAGGGTATGATGATGTTGGAACGGTTCTCTGATTTTTTTCTCGTGTTCTATGCATGGAAATGTATTAACTGCGGTGCCATTATTGATCGCACCATCTCCAATAACCGAAGAAAGAGTCTCGCGGCCCGCGAATCTCAGACCGTCGCGGCTCGGTAAATCACACCTCGTGCTCAAGCGGCGGGTCCTTAGTGAAGGCTTGCTAGGACTCGCAGGGTGGAATGCGTCTTCCCTGGCGCACCACGAGACAACAATCGCATTATAGTCTTCCGCAGGGAGACGGTCAAAAGAGTACCGATGGTCCTCTCCGAGCCAATGGCAGCCCATAGGGGGCACCTTACCCTCCGCATTTCTTGACCCTTGCAAAAACGCTATGTTAGAGTCTAACGCTTACGACGATGTTGTCTGGTATGCGTGTGATCGCCGGTACCCATCGAGGTCGTCGACTCTACGGGCCGCGAAAACTCGTTCTTCGTCCAACCTCTGACCGGGTTCGAGAAGCCCTGTTTTCAATTCTCGGTAATCGGCTTACGAACTGCCGATTTTTGGATCTCTACGCTGGGACCGGAGCTGTGGGGATCGAAGCCGTCAGTCGCGGTGCTGCGCACGTGACCTTTGTCGAGTCGAACAGGGATGTATTGAAACTGCTGCGGCAAAACCTGGAGCTCTGTCATATCGGTGAGGAAATAGCCGTGGTGGGTCGGACTATCCAACAATTTCTGGACGATCCCGATCAGTGGAATGGTCCCTATGATATTGTCTTTGCCGACCCGCCTTACGCCGAGGCGTCGAAGCTTTCATCATTATTCGCTGAACCAAGGGCCGACGATTGGTTTGCCGTGGACTCGTGGCTGGTCATCGAACATGCGGCGAAGACCACCTTCCCCATGTCGTTGGGGTGCACTAAGTTTTTGCGCCGATATCGTTATGGTGATACGGTCTTATCCCTCTACTTCCGCCCCCCCGCTGTGCAGGCATGAAAATCGGTATCTACCCCGGAACCTTTGATCCCATTACGCACGGCCACACCGACATCATCACCCGCAGTCTCCGTGTGTTCGACAAAGTGGTGGTGGCCGTCGCTCCAAATCCATCCAAGCACCCACTCTTCAATTTGGCGGAACGCCTTGACATGGTCAAGCTGGTCATGAAGGATGTAGGACAGGTCGAGGTGACACCGTTCGACGGATTGCTCGTTGACTACGTCGAACGTTCAGGTGCCCATGCGATTATCCGTGGCTTGCGCGCCATTTCCGACTTTGAACATGAATTCCAGATGGCACTCGTCAATCGAAAGCTTGCGAAGATGGTGGAGACGGTGTTCTTGATGCCCAGCGAAGAATACTCATACTTGTCCTCGACGATTATTAAGGATGTGGCACAACACGGCGGCAATTTAATCGACTTTCTTCATCCGGAAGTAGCCCGGCGCCTACAAGCTCGTATCCGGAGTCTCAAATCATGAAATTGGCAGCGCGTGTCGGTCGTATTGCACCCTCTCCGACATTGGCCATGGCTGCAACTGCCAAAGCCATGGCGGCGCAAGGACTGGATGTCATCGATTTTTCAGCCGGCGAACCGGACTTTGATACGCCGGAGCCGGTGAAGGCCGCGGCGGAAGCGGCCATACGCGAGGGGTTTACCAAATACACACCGTCGTCCGGAATCGATGAGTTGCGGGGAGCGATTGCCGACAAGCTCCAGGCCGAACTGGGAGTTCGGTATGAAAAGTCTCAAATCCTCGTCTCCTGCGGGGCCAAGCACTCGCTCTACAATTTGGCAGAAGCTTTGCTCGAAGCGGGTGACGAGATCATTATTCCGATCCCCTACTGGGTTTCCTATTCGGATCAGACGCTTCTGAACGATGCCACACCGGTCCTGTTGCCGACCAAAGAGGAAGAGGGTTATGCAGTTCATGCATCAGAGTTGGAACGACTCATTACGCCGAGAACGAAAGCCATCATCGTGAACAGTCCGTGCAACCCGACCGGTGCCACCTATGATCGGACGACGCTGGAGCAAATCGCCTCAACAGCGGTCCGCCACGATCTCCTTGTCATTTCCGATGAGATTTATGAAAAGGTACTCTATGATGAGGCCACGCACGTCAGCATTGCCTCGTTGGGATCGGAGATTGCTGCACGAACGGTCATTGTCAACGGCGTATCAAAGTCGTATGCCATGACAGGGTGGCGAATCGGTTATGCGGCCGGTCCAAAAGATCTCGTGACGGCAATGGCCAATATCCAAAGCCAGAGTACCTCGAATCCCTGTTCGATCTCGCAGAAGGCCGCAGTTGCTGCGTTGCGCCTTGGGGAACCCTTCACTCGAAAAATGGTGGAAGAATTTTCCCGTCGCCGAACCACCATTGTGCAAGGATTGAACAAGATTCAGGGTCTGTCATGCCGAATGCCGGCCGGGGCGTTCTATGCATTCCCGAATATCAAAGCCGTGTTGGGGAAACGGGGTCCCTCGGGTGTACTCAAGACCCCGAATGACGTGGCGTCTTATCTCTTGCATGATGCCCAGATCGCGGTCGTTCCCGGTGAACCCTTTGGAAGCCCGGAACATCTCCGGCTGTCCTATGCCACCAGTATGACGAACATTACCCGAGGACTGGAGCGACTGAAGCAAGCGTTCGCAAAGTTGGAGTAAGGGAGCATCGGCTCATTTGGTTCTGTACAAGGAGAAGGGAGTAAAACGGTGCCGATCTACGAATATCAGTGCGACAGCTGCTCGTATCGTTTTGAAGTGAAGCAGAGCATCAAAGATGATCCGCTCTCGACCTGTGAGCGATGTGGAAAAGCAGTCAGACGGCTGATTTCATCGCCGGGGATTATGTTTAAAGGGAGCGGGTGGTATGTCACCGACTACTCCGATAAACTTAAACCTCCATCCAGCGGCGGTGAGACTGGCGGAACGAGTACTGGAGAAAAGGGAGAAAAGAAGGAGTCGGCCGCTCCCGCTACAACCAGCGCAGCATCTCCAGCTCCTGCATCGACACCCGCAGCAACGCCAACCAGTTCATCGACGAGCACACCGAGTACCACAACGCCCTCTTCTTCAAAATAAGATCGATGGCTATCGTATCGGAGCCGATTTCTTGCTCACCGATGCGTTGGCGGTATTTTTGGAAGTCGGTTTCGCGGCGGCCTTCATAGCCGGCTTTGCCGGTGTTTTATGAAGCGGTGTCTTCGGGGCTCTCGCCTTCAACGCTCTCGCGCGGGCGGCATCCCACTGATTTTGGAGGCCGGTGATTATTCCGGTTTTTTCTCGGTTGATGCGGCTTAATTCATCGACCTGTCCCTGCAGTTCCTGTTTGGTCTTGGACAAATCGATGACCTGAGCCTGAAGCTGCATTTTCTCTATGGTCAGGGTTTGGATCTCGGCACGCAATTGTTCGATCTCAGCTTGCAAGGCCGGCGGCCAATAATCACATCCCACAAGTCCGAGTGTGAGGCTCAAACCAATGACCGTACTGATTAAACGCATCGAGTGGTGCGTCATGGCCTCCCCTTTCATCAGGCTTTCATCAGAAATGATGCTTCCACAGCAGATACTGGATAGACATTTCTATGACTCGTACATGTTGCGCAATGGCCATTGTGGGAGGCATTCTAACAGATCGCTTGAATCGGCTAAGAAGAAGAATGGCTCCGGCTGTTTGGGCCTAGGCTTACTTCGTTAAGTAGATCTAACTCGGAAGCGGATGTGATGTGATCGATGAGGGTTGAATCGGTCGTTCGAGGATGGGCGAACGGTCCGGGTTTATGTCTTGAGAGCGCGGTGCGCGATGTCCGTACGGAAGTGGCACCTCTCAAAGGAGATCGTCTTCACGACTCGATAGGCTTCGCGTTGTGCTTCGGATAACGTCGGCCCTCGACCGAGAATGCCGAGGACGCGGCCTCCGGCTGTCACGATCTCATCGCCTTTCCTGCTGGTTCCCGCATGGAAGACCATAGAGGAGTCCGATGAGATGGTCGCCTGCGGGAGCCCGGAGAGTGGCATCCCTTGCTGATAAGGACCGGGGTAGCCTCCCGATGTCATTACTACGCAGACCGTCGCGTCCGGATGCCACGCAATGGGAAGTTGGTCAAGCCGATGTTCGACCACCGATTCAACGACATCGAGAAAATCCGTCTTAAGTAAAGGCAGCACCACTTGTGTTTCCGGGTCCCCCATACGAGCATTGAATTCGAGCACGTACGGCGTCCCATCCACCACCATCAGTCCTGCGTACAGCACTCCTTGGAACGGCGAGCCGAGCCGGGCCATGGCATCCACCATCGGCTGCAGGACCTCATGTAAAACTTGATCACGAAGTTGGGATGTCCCAAGCGGGGCTGGACAATAGGCGCCCATCCCACCGGTATTCAAACCTGTGTCACCATCACCGACCCGCTTATGATCCTGCGCCGGCGGCATCGGTATCACCGTCCTACCGTCGGTAAACGCCATGATCGTCAGTTCCTCCCCGTCGAGGAACTGCTCGATCAATACCTGTTTGCCGGCTTGACCGAACACGGCCTTCTCCATCGAATCCACGATCGCTTGTCTCGCCTGCTCACGAGTGGCTGCGATGATGACGCCTTTTCCTTGAGCCAGCCCGTCCGCTTTGATCACGACCGGGAACTCCTGCCGCTCGACGTAGGCCAATGCGTCCGCGATCTTTTCAAAACTCTTGGCGTGAGCCGTCCGAATCTTTGCCTGTGCCATGACGTTTTTGGAGAAAATCTTGCTCGCTTCCAAACGAGCGGCGTTCCTGGTTGGCCCGAACACCCTGAGCCGAGCTTTGCGGAATTCGTCAACGATACCCAGCGCGAGAGGCGCTTCAGGCCCGATCACGGTCACATCAATCTTTTCTCGGAGCGCGAAGCCCTTTAGGGCGGCAACGTCGTCCGACTTAATCGGGATGCAGGCCGCTGATGAAGCAATGCCCGCATTGCCCGGGGCACAATACAGCATGGGCTTGCGCGGACTCTGCGCGAGCTTCCACACCATCGTATGTTCACGTCCACCACTGCCGACGACAAGAATTTTCATAGATTCTCGTCAGGTAGGAAAAACAAAGAGGCTGCTCAAAATGGCCTGTCGTAAGACCGCAGGAAGCTCGGACACCGAGGCGTACGTTTTCAGGTACGTTGAGGTGGACGGGCGACCGAGAACGCCGCTGACGGCCGTTTTCAACATCCGATCAGTGTCGAAAATGCCGCATGCCCGTGAGAATCATCGTCATCCCATGTTCATCCGCGGCTTTGACGATTTCTGCATCTCGAATCGACCCGCCGGGTTGGATGACGGCCGTAATACCGACTTCGGCTGCGGCATCGAGACCATCGCGGAACGGAAAGAAGGCGTCCGAAGCCATGACACAACCCTTAACCGGTAGTTTCGCTTTCATGGCCGCCAACTTCACGGAATCTACACGGCTCATCTGTCCTGCCCCGATGCCGACGGTCTGACCCGCCTTGGCATAGATGATGGCGTTGGACTTGACGTGTTTGCAGACTTTCCACGCAAACGCACAAGCGGCATATTCTTCATCCGTCGGCTTACGGATGGTCGGCACGGGAAGCGTCCGAAGATCCGATAAGACACCGAGATCGCGATCCTGTACAATGAGCCCGCCCACAAGTTTCTTCAGATCGAACCCTTCCTGCTTCACCTTCGTCAAGGGGCCCACAGCCAATAAACGCAGGTCTTTCTTTCGCTTCAATTCGACCAAGGCGTCTTCAGCAAATCCCGGAGCAATCACGACTTCAACAAACGTGGACGTGATTTCCTTGGCAGCCGCCATATCCACCGGTCGGTTGAAGGCAATTACGCCGCCGAAGGCAGACACCGGATCCGTCTCTCTCGCCTTGATGTACGCCTCCACCGGCGTCTCGTCGAGCGCCACACCGCAGGGATTGTTGTGTTTCATGATCGCGACGGCCGTCTCTTCATATTCTTTCACCAACTCAAGGGCGGAATTCGCATCGAGGAAGTTATTGTAGGACATGGCCTTGCCGTGCAAGATCTTCCCACGAGAAACCGACGGCTCCTTGCTGTCCAACTCTCGGTAGAACGCGCCCTGCTGGTGAGGATTCTCTCCGTAGCGAAGGGACTCCGCCAACTCAAATTGAAGCGACAATACTTTCGGAAACTTGATCTCTCTCGCTTGAGCGTGTTTCTCCAAATAGCCGGCGATCAATCCGTCATAGCGCGCCGTATGCTGAAAGACCTTCATCGCCAACTCCCGGCGCAGCGCCGGTGTCACCGTATGGCCGTTCACGGCATCCAGCACCCGCGAATAATCGGCCGGATCGACGACGACCAACACATCGTCATGATTCTTGGCCGCCGACCGCAACATGGACGGGCCGCCGATATCGATCTGTTCGACGGCATCCTCGAAACGGCAGTCGGGTTTGGCGATCGTGGCTTCAAAAGGATAGAGATTGACCACCACCACATCGATCGGACCGATCCCCTGTTGATTCATCTGCTCGACATGCGCCGGAAGCGACCGGCGTCCAAGCAAGCCGCCATGAATCTTGGGATGCAACGTTTTCACTCGACCATCGAGAATCTCCGGCGATCCCGTATAAGCCGCGACATCCGTGACCTTTACCCCGGCGTCGCGCAACGCCTTGGCTGTTCCTCCCGTGGACAAAATTTCCGCGCCAAGCGCTCCCAGTCCCTTCGCCATCTCGATGACTCCCGTCTTATCCGAAACACTGATCAACGCCCGCTTGATGCCGGCCATGTGGTACTCCTTAGAATCGTGTGTGAAGTGGAAGAGATACGTCGACTACGAAAGGCGTGCGAAGGATAGCAAATGAGGGAGGTAAGTTCAAGGCAACGTGGCCACCCGCAGCGACGATGGCATCCGGCATTTTCCTAGTACGCATGTTCGTACATCGATACGGGAATGCGGTATTTACCAGCCCAAACCCTGGAAAAAGGCGTCATTGACGTTGGTGCTATCATTCAAGTAATGTTTCATCGGCAATAAGGAGTCCCCATGCATTCCCCTACATAACCACTCATATGGAGGTGCGCTATGCTGGCTGGCCGATTGGTGAGGCTGATCGAGAAAAACTCCGAAAAACTTGCTCGTGAGCTCAGCGAGAAAGTGTGGAATTCGCCCCGCTGCAGCGATCTGCACAAAGTCCCACCGGACGAGCTTCAAGCCCGCACCCGCGAGATCTACCAGAACTTGAACAATTGGTTGATGGACATGACCGAAAGCGAAATCGAGCGTCGGTACACGGAACTCGGCGCCCGGCGAGCCGCACAGGGCGTCGCCTATAGCCACTTCCTCTGGGCCATCACCGCTACCAGAGAACACATGACGGCCTTTGTTCAGCGCGAGGGATTGTCCGACAGCGCCGTCGAGCTGCACGGTGAGTTGGAACTCATGCATGTCTTGAGTCAGTTTTTTGATCGTGCGTTGTACTACACCGCGGTGGGATATGAGAGGGAGCGTACTCGCATCGGAACGAACCTCCGCAGGCGGAGGGACGATCATCAGAAAGTATCGGTCTAGCGCCACTGCCCGAGTGGCGACTGAAGTGTGTCACCGCCTCTACGGGCTCACCGCATGAGGTGAGCCCATGACTTACGTCACCTCACTGTCGTTCACGCCTGCGGATATCCCGTAGCCCGCCCTGGTTACCAGTACAGAAGACTCAATTACATGTGGGGCCCTTCACCAGTCGGCGCCTATCCGATCGATGATGATGTGGTGCACCACGGCATACTTTCCCAGTGTCGAGAGGTACAAGGCTGCTTCCGCCACATCGAACGGGTCGATCTTTTCGCTGCGCTCAATGTCCGCCGGAGACGAGTCCACCAACTCATCCGCCACCGCCCCCGGACAGATGGCGCTGACCTTGATGTGGTAAGGCCGACCTTCGTCGGCCAATGATTTGGTGAGCGCCATCACGCCGTGTTTTGACGCGCTATAGGTGCCGGTGCCCGTCCAGGCTTGCAGTCCGGCGACACTCGACATGTTGATAATCACACCCCGCCCCTGTGTTTTCATTTGCCGGAAGCCAGCCCGACAGCAAAAGAAGGTGCCGCGCAGGTTCACGCTCATGACCTGATCGAATGTCTCGGTGCTCGTCTCAGCCACGCGGCGCCCGCCTCCGATACCGGCATTGTTGACGAGAATATCGATCCGGCCATAGCGGGTCACCGTGTCGGCCATCAATCGCTCGACCTGCTGCTGGTCGGCTACATCAGTCTGGATGGGCCATGCCTCTCCACCCCGCTCCCTGATTTGCGAAACGGTCCGCTCGCACAACTCCAACCGTCTCGCAGCCACGATCACCGTTGCTCCTTCCTGGCCGAACCGAAGGGCAATCGCCTTGCCGATTCCGCTGCTGCTGCCCGTCACGATCGCAACTTTGTTCTTCAGCCGTAGGGTGCTTATCATGCCGTGACGACATGGCGAGTTATCAGTACCGCTGCTGCTCGAGCCCATCTGCTTCGATTCATATTCTCATCTCCTTCATCGTCCATCAGATATCAATCGAAGGCCCACTTCGTCGAGATGTTTCAGGAGGTCGGCCGGGTCTTGGTACACTCGGTAGGCACCGGCACGCTCCAGTTCGTCTTGTCCATAGCCTCCTGATAAGAGGCCGACCGATAGAGCAGAAGCACGTCGAGCCGCCAACAAATCCCACACGCTGTCGCCGACGATGACACAACGACTCATCGGCATGTTCAACCGTTTCCCTGCCTCTAAAAAAAGATCTGGATCGGGTTTCGCAAACCGGACATCGTCTCTCGTGACCACAGGCACATCATGGTCAAGTTTCAACAGCTGAAGCGCGTGGCGGGCGTTCTCCATCCGCCCACTGGTCGCAATAGCATGCGGAATGTGATGGCGGGCCAAGGTGGCCAGGAGATCATGTGTGCCGGGAAGGACACGGAGGGAAGGCGCTTGCCTGGCATAGGCTTCCCGGTGAACCCACTGGATGTGCTTCGCTTCCTCCGTTGATAGAGGCCGTCCGGTTTCACGCAGCAGCCCGTGAAGCATCAATCCCCCGCTCATGCCGATTTGGCGGTGGATGCGCCAAACCGGCAATTCAATGCCGGCTGCCTGTGTCGCTTCCCTCCATGCCAACACATGTTGATACACACTGTCTATGAGTGTTCCATCAAGGTCGAAGAGAAATGCGACCACATGGGGTTCTGGGTGAGCGGCCACAAGGATCAACGCTCCAACTTGGCATCCATCGTAATGGTGGTGTTCAAGAGCCGAGAAATAGGACAGCCAGTCTTGGCTGCTTGAGTGGCTTTGCCCCACGCCGCCTCATCGGCTTTCGGCACCTTGCCTCTGACGTTCAGAGTGATGTTCGTTACAGTCCATCCGGCCTCTGTCTTATCGAACGTGACAGTCGCCGTCGTTTCCAGTTTCTCCGGTGTCAGTCCTGCCTCACCCAATTGAGCGGAGAGCGCCATCGTAAAACAGCCGGCATGGGCAGCGGCGATGAGTTCTTCGGGATTCGTCCCTTTGCCGTTCTCGAACCTGGTGGAAAACGAATAGGGCGTCTGGGACAAGACACCGCTATCCGTCGAAACAGTACCTTTGCCGGTCTTTAAATCACCTTGCCATATCGCGGATCCAGCGCGTTTCATAATACCTCCAAGAAAGAGAATTGAAAGATGACATCCCGCCCTACCGTCCGTTCCCAAGCAGGATGGAAAATCGGCGATTGGCCATTATGGGTTGTAGATAAGGTGATCTGAGCTAGGGCTTACCCGAGTCCAAAGCTCAGCCCTCCCCAATCGTTCTAGGAAGCATGGAGGTGTGCGATGACGCCGACCAAGGCGCCCGCAGTGAGCAGCGGACCGCATTTCCGCCGACCTCCTTCTCACTCAGTCGACTTGTTGTGGACCATCTGTTCAAGTTGAACCAGAAACGAGCGCTGACCCGGAAGGATTTTTCGATGCGCGGTGCAGAGGTCAAACCATTCGGCACGATCGACCTCTGGAAACTCTTGAAGCTTCCCCGACTTCGGCGGCCACTCCATCCGGAAACTGGTGCTCCGAATCGACGGCGCGTCAATATCGCCACCCAATGCCCAGACGGAAATGACTTTCCCACCGGGTTGGCGTACCGGTATCAGAGGAACAGTTTCGCCGTGAACTTCAAAACCTGTTTCTTCGTGAAACTCCCGCTTGGCCGCCTCCAGCGCATCGGCACCTTCGTCATATTCGCCCTTCGGAATCGACCACGCTCCATCATCCTTCTTCGCCCAAAAAGGGCCGCCCGGATGAACCAGCAGTATTTGAATGGCGTGGCTCCGTATTCGATAGAGCAGAATCCCGGCGCTCAGCTTGATTCCCATTGCTTTGGCTTACGCCGAACGGGGCCACAATTCCAGCAGGAAAATTCGAGGCAAGACAGCGGATCTTATGCAGCCGCAGATTTTAGGCGGCCGCCTGGGCAGGCTGTGAAGGATCTTGCGCCTGACGCGTTCGCAAACGCCAGCCCAGGGCGATCAATAGGATGCCGAACGCAATGGCATAGGCGCCGAGATACCACACGAGCCCGATCGCGCCTGCTTCGGGAAAGAAAACAAGCAGGAAGCCCAGGACTATCGAGAAGATTCCTGAAAGGGCCAACATCCATTCCCCCTCGATTTCTTTGCGTAGCTTCACCGCGGCGGCAATTTGCAATCCCCCTGTAAGGAGCGCCCAGGCTGAAACCACATAGACCAACACCAGAGCGGTGATGCCAGGCCAGACAAAGCTGATGACAGACGCTCCGATTCCAGCGATGCCCGACAGTAACAAACCCCACCAGGGTTTTGGTCGATCAGTTTGCCGCCATGCCGCTATGAGATTGAAAAGTCCGTCCAAGAAGGCGTACATCCCGAATAGATAGACGAGCGCGAACAAGGTGGAGAGCGGCATGAAGAACGCGACGATGCCGACGAGAATACCGAGCAGTCCGCGGAGCGCGATCGCCCACCACCGCCTAGGAAGTTTAACCAGCTTATTCTCCTCTAGAATGGCAGTGGACGAAACCATAAAAAGAAGCATACTGCTCTTACGTGGGCGATGAGACTGGTGAATGCCCCAGTCTATTTCGCGCTTCTAGCTTATATCTATATGACGAGGTGTGAAGAGCAGATGCGTGTCCCTTTCCTTCAGAGCCTGTGCGGCCGCCTGTTTCAGTGGCAAATCTTGCCCTAGTACATTCATGATCAAATGTGATACCGTGCCCCGGTCGTGCCCCAATAGTTACATCGTCGTCTACAGTGGGCTCATTTCATGAGGTGTGCGGGGATTCTCACCAACGGTGTCGTTGCGTTGATACTCCTAGCCGTGGTGTATATCCCGCGGTACCTCTCCTCCCCGCCACGGCCTACGGCCATAGTTTCCGCCACCTTCCACGCAAGCTTCGAACGAGGCCATGTGGTGTTTATGGGAGACATCAAACAAGCCTTCAACGAAACCATCACATCGAATTGCTGATGTAAGGACTGAATGCACTATGAGCACACTGAACAGATGGCTGCAGCAAAATTCCAAGAGTTCATTCGAGCAACAATGCCAGCAGCTCACTTATTTGTTGCGGACAAAGGAACAGGCACTGGAAAC
>JAICUC010000249.1 GCA_025936075.1 Nitrospira sp.
ACCGCACTCGACAAGCGCATTGACGAATTGTTGGATCTTGTCGGTATGACCCATGCTGGCGATTTACAATTGCGCAAGTTCTCGAAAGGCATGTTGCAGCGCGTGGGAATTGCCCAAGCCTTGATCAATGATCCCGAGCTGGTGATCTTGGATGAACCGATGTCGGGACTGGATCCGATTGGGCGAAAAGAAGTGCGCGATCTCATTCTACGGCTCAAGGAGTCCGGCAAGACTGTGATGTTCAGTTCGCATATTCTTCATGATGCCGAGTTGCTCTGCGATCGTGTGGCCATGATTATGAAGGGGAAGTTGGTCGCCTGCGGGCCTGTGTCGGAATTGATTGCAGGGGACACCACCCATGAAGTCGAGATGGTGATTGACCGGTTGCTTCCTGAGGCGCTTGAACGGATCAAACCCTTGGCTGGGAAAGTCGTTCTTCAAGGGGAGCGGGTCATGGTGGTGCTGTCTAGCCAGCAGGCGGTGGATCTGGCGCTCGATGTAATACGGTCGGCCAAAGCGAAGCTCGTGGCGCTTACGCCGCACAAGGCCTCGCTCGAAGATCTGTTTATCCGCAAGGCCACAGGGGCGCAGCAGCCTGTGGAGGCTCGGGTCTCATGAAGGTCCTTTCGATCGCATTCAACACCTTTCGCGAGAATCTTCGAGATAAGCTGCTCTACAACCTCTTGATCTTTGCCCTCCTGATGATCGGCAGCTCTCTGATATTGATGCGATTGACGCTCGGGGAGTTTCATCGATTGATCTTGGATATTGGGTTGGGGAGTATCAATTTCTTTGGAGTGTTGATCGCGATTTTCGTCGGCATCGGCCTGGTCAGCAAAGAAATTGAAAAGAAAACCATCTACACCATCGTCTCCAAACCGGTTGCTCGGTTCCAGTTCTTATTAGGGAAATATCTGGGACTCTGTCTCACATTGTTCATCAATACCGTCATCATGACATCTGGGTTGCTGGCGGTGCTGTACTTCCAAGACGTCCCTATCCATACCGTGCTGTTCAAGGCTCTTGGCATGATCATGTTGGAATTCATGGTCATTACGGCGGTGGCGCTCCTGTTTTCAACCTTCTCAAGTGCCACTCTCAGTGCAATCTTCACGCTGGCAATTTATGTAATTGGTCATCTGACGCCTGATTTGAAAGCGTTCGGTCAGAAAATGGAAGGTACAGGACGGACAATGCTGGAGGGAATCTACTATATCCTACCGAACCTGGATCGTTTCAATCTGAAGGGGCATGTGACGCATCAACTGGAGGTGCCGGCCGGCGATCTATTGATGATCGCCGCCTATGGGGTGGCCTATGCAGCCTTTCTGCTGATGCTCGCCTCGATCATCTTTCAGCAGCGTGACTTTCGTTAAGCCCGCCTCTCTCTCTATTTCTCTTATTCGTCGTTCAATCAGGTGTATTCGTTCCTATTTCAAGCTAAGCGTCATGTCAGCTTGTGATGGCGCCTTCCGATGCCGATGAAACATGCCTGGCGTATTTTCCCATCACGCCAGAAATATAGCGTGGCACCGGTGGTTTGACCTTCTTCAGCCGCGTGACGATCTCCTTTTGCGAGAGGGCTATGTCCAGCCGGCGTTTTGGTATATCAAACGTAATTGTGTCCCCATTCTTGACCGCAGCGATCGGACCCCCCTTCGCGGCTTCAGGCGCGACATGGCCGGCCATCAGTCCATGTGTTGCTCCGGAGAATCGTCCGTCGGTGAGCAGTGCCACGGAGTCGCCGAGACCTGCGCCCACGATTGCCGCCGTCACGCCCAACATCTCGCGCATACCCGGCCCGCCGGACGGACCTTCATAGCGAATAACGACGACATCACCGGGTTTGATCTGCCCCGCCTTGACCGCCACGAACGCATCTTCCTCTTGGTCATAGACCTTCGCCTGTCCTCGGAATGTTGTCATCGAATGGCCGGCAACCTTCACCACGCAGCCTTCCGGCGCCAAATTGCCCTTCAAAATCACAAGGCCCCCCGTTGGTTTGATGGGGTGGGTGAAGGGACGCAAGACTTGTTGCCCAGGAGTTTCCATGGCATCCTTGGCCTCTTCGCCGATCGTTCTGCCTGTGACGGTAGGCTGATTGCCGTGAAGCAATCCGGCGTCGAGCAGTCGTTTGGCGACGAGGATGGTCCCTCCTGCAGCATAGAGGTCCGCCGCTGCAAATCGGCCTCCCGGCTTGAGGTCGGCCAATAAGGGAACCTTTCGATTGATCTTGTCGAAGTCGTCGATGCTCAGTTTGAGCCCGGATTCACGGGCAATGGCAAGGAGATGCAGCACGGCGTTCGTCGAGCCGCCGGTCGTGGCAACGGCAGCGATGGCGTTCTCCAATGACTTGCGGGTGATAATCCGGCGAGGGCGTAAATCATGCTTGACGAGATCCATCACCATTTTGCCGCACTCAAACGCGACATCGTCTTTCCGACCATCCATGGCCGGAACTCCATTGCGACCCATCGGTGAAATGCCGAGAAATTCAAACGCAATGGCCATGGTATTGGCCGTGAACTGGCCCCCACAGGCTCCCGGCCCCGGACAGGCGTGATCTTCCAAGTCCTTCAGCTCGGCGTCGGTCATCTTTCCCGACGCATGTTTGCCGACGGCTTCAAAAACATCCTGAATAGTCACATCATGTCCTTGGAACTGTCCCGGCATGATCGAGCCGCCATAGAGCATGAGGGAGGGCACGTTCAGTCGGGCGAGGGCCATGACGGTTCCGGGGATTGTTTTGTCGCAACCCGAAAGCGCGACGACGGCATCGAATAAGTGCCCACGCGCAACGAGCTCAATCGAATCCGCGATGACCTCGCGGCTGATCAGAGACGCCTTCATCCCTTCGGTGCCCATCGAAATCCCATCGGACACCGCGATGGTGTTGTATTCAATGGGAGTACCGCCGGCCGCTCTGATCCCGGCTTTCACTCGTTCGGACAACCGCCGCAAATGAAAATTGCACGGCATGACTTCGATCCATGTATTGGCTACGCCGACGAGAGGTTTTGACAGGTCATCGTCCGTAAAGCCGACGGCTTTTAACATGGCCCTTGCCGGGGCACGGCCGGCTCCAACCAGAAGATCATGGCTCTGGAGCCGCATTTCTTTTTTTATCGGTCTTCGTGATTCCATTACTGCACAGACATGTTACCGGGTGGTGTAGAGGGTACGGCCTCATGAGGATTCTTGCCGTGCGGGCTTGTGCCATGTGGATTGGCACCGTGAGGATTGGCTCCATGAGGAGTCGAACCATATGGCATCGCGCCTCCATGGGGAGTGCCATATCCTTTGTGCTGCTGCATCGCTTTGTCATGCTCGGACTTTTCCTTCGCCCGTTGTTCCGGGGTCAGCAGGCCCATGACATCGCGGCGTGTCTTGATGGACGTCATCCGCAACCCGACCTGCAGATCTTCACTTTGTTTCAGCTTGGTTTCGATCGCGGAGAGATCGGACTGCTCATTATCCGTCAGTGCTCTCAGTTCGCGCTCCGCGATTTGGATATCGGCTTCAGCCTTGATACGGTCTTTGTCGAGATTGAGTTGAATATCTTTCAGCTTGGTGACCTGGTCAGCGGAGAGCCCAATCTCCTTTTCGTGTTTCAAGAGATGTCGGATCAGGTGGCCGGTCCCGCTGTGCATCATGCCTTTCCCATAGCCATGTCCTCCCCACGCGCCATGTCCTCCTCCAGCATGGCCGTAGCTGGGATCATTCGCCCAGAGGCTGGGTAGGCCCAACACCAACAGACATACCGAAGCTGCCGCAGAAGCGATGGTGGCTCGTAATACAAACTTCATGAATTCCTCCTTGGTTGAGAGGCCCTGGAGCCAAAGCTTGCCATAGCAGTCAGCGCAACGCAAGCGAGTCGCTCGACTCACAATCATCGTCGATGCCGATCATGGTTTGGCTCAACGTCGTTGGGCGCTGTAGAGAAGCTCCGTTCGCGGATCAGGATGCCGTTGCTTGCTCAAACGTTCGTACAATATTCGCTCATCTTCGCTGATGCCGATGGGCAGGACGATTTGCAACGTCAGGAAAAGATCGCCATGTCCGCCTGAGGCCGAGGGAAGCCCTTTCCCCTTGAGCCGGAGTTTTCCGTCGGCCTTGCTCCCTGGAGGAACTTTGACTTTCACCGGTTCGGCTAAGGTGGGAGCGGTCACGTCAGCTCCGAGCATGGCTTCCCAAGGATAGACGGGCAGGGTAACATGCAAGTCCGAGCCTTGCCGACGAAAGATGGGATCGGAGGGAATGACCACATGAAGATAGAGGTCTCCGCGTTTTCCACCGTTTATTCCAGGCTGACCCTTTCCGGCAACCCTGACTCGCGTTCCGTCTTGGACTCCGGCAGGAATCCGCACTTCTATGGTTTTGTATTCGGTCAACACCCCGGTTCCTTGACAAGTTGCGCAAGATCGGCCACGCACGGTCCCGCTCCCTTGACAGGTCGAGCATGTCCGGGGTTCACGCAGATTCAAGCGTTTGGTGACACCGGTTAACACTTCACGCAATCCCAGCTGGACTTCGGTCTCGATGTCCTCTCCCGGCATTCCAGCGCTACTGCGTCCGGCTCCGCTGCGTCCGCGGTTTCCAAAGAGATTCTCAAAAAAATCGGAGAATTGTTCGCTTCCGGATCCGCCACCGCCTTGACCGGTATAGTTTCCTTCGTATCCCCATGGCCCGCCAAATCCTTGCGACCCGGCTTGCTGACGAGCTTTCTCGAAGGCTTGTGCTTGCTCCCAATCGGCCCCGTACTGGTCATACTTCTTTCGCTTATCCGGGTCAGTCAGGACCTCCTGTGCCTCATTGAGTTCTTTAAATTTCTTTTCCATCTCGGCCTTCTTCGCACCTGCGTGTAGATCGGGATGGTACTGGCGAGCCAGGCGTCGAAAGGCTTTTTTGATATCGTCGGCCGAGGCGGTTCGGGGGACGCCCAGAATGTGATAGTAATCGCGCGGGGTAGTTGCCATACGTGATACGAGATGCAAAACGTGATGCTATGGCTCAGCTTACGGAGTGTAGAAACGGTTTGCAAGGGCTGAATGGGTCAACGAGCAGGTGACGCTTTTGCTCGGGCCATAAGCTTACAGTAGGAGCAGGTCTCAGCCGTGGTGGGCTGGCCACAGAGAGTGCAGGGGCGTAAGGCCGAACGATCTTTTTCCATGACGGTCGTTGGTGCCCAGGTCGGGTGAGCCTTCTCGAGAAATCCCCAGTAAAACATCTGCTTGGTACCGGGCGACTCGGTTTCCAGGCGATTCAACACTTCCTTGTAGAGAAGTGTGCGCGCTCCTTGCGCCATTGGACATTCCTCGACAACATAGTCGATCCTATTCAGGACGCAATAGGCCGCCAATTCTCGCTCAGTCAAGCGATACAAGGGCTTCACTTTCTTGGCGAATCCATCAACGGAGGCGGGAAGGCTGGGACCTTGTTTCTCGAGGTATTCGTTCTGCCAGTGCAGCACGTTC
>JAICUC010000428.1 GCA_025936075.1 Nitrospira sp.
AGTCTGGCCGGCATCATAGCAAAGCAATACGCAATTGTCTGTCTATGAATGTGATAAGCGTCAATCGTAGTCGACCCGCACTAAAAAAAGTCCTTGCGGTGGGGCGGTTTTTCCGGCAGCCGAGCGGTCCCGCGCTTGGAGAATGGTGTTGAGGCTCTCGGGTGTGCGCTTGTTCAAGCCGACCTCCACGAGCGTCCCGACGATCGAGCGGATCATCTGTTTAAGGAATCGGTCGGCATAGGCTTCGGTCCGCAGCCGATCGCCTTCACGGAAGACCGTGAATCGCTGCATGTGACAAATAGGATCGTCATTGTCGGTGGGTTGGGTCTGGAACGAAGAAAAATCAAGCGAGCCGATCAGGGCAAGGCCCGCTTGATTCATCGCGGCATCGTCGAGAGGTTGATGGATATGCCAGCAATAGTCCCGCTCAACCGCCGGACGTTCTGGTCGATTCAGAATACGGTATTCGTACAGTTTGCCTTTCGCCGAGTATCTCGCGTGGAATGTGTTCGGCATGCGGGCGGCTGATCGCACCACAATGCTTGTCGGAAGATGAGCGTTCAGTGCTCTGGTCCATTCCCGGGGCGTCATGTCACGGTCGATATGGAAGCTCGCGACCTGCCCCAACGCGTGAACTCCCGCATCGGTACGGCCGGCACCGATGACCGGTACGTTGATTTGAGTGACGCCTAGGATAGCCGTTTCGACGGCTTCTTGTATCGTCGGTTGATCGGGTTGACGTTGCCAGCCTGAGTAAGCCGTGCCGTCATATTCGAGAATCAGTTTGATGATGGGCATGAAACGCGTGGAGGTCGATGAAAGAAACGATCATCGGATGACCGGTCGACTATTAGCAAGGAACGAAACGATGCCTTGATAGAGAGATCGCGCGATATCCCCGACGAACGCCGGTTTCCTGAGGAGATCTTCTTCATCGGGATTGGAAATATAGGCGATTTCTGCCAGGATGCTGGGCATACTCGTAAACCTCAAGACATAAAAGGGTGCCGTTTTGACGCCATGGTCGTTAATTACGTATTGCGCGTTCATTTGGGAAACCATGGCTTCTTTCGCATTCCAAGCGAGTTCCAGGGACTCGTCGATCTTCTTCGTCGTTAAGAGATCTGCCACCAGGTATTCCCATCCGACTCCGGTGTTGTTGATCGGCGTGCCGTTTTCCCGTGCCGCCACCTCGAGAGCCCTCTGATCCTTGGCCTCTCCGAAGTGATAAATTTCGATCCCTTTAACCGCGCGTGACGGATGAGAATTGACATGGATGGAGACAAAGAGATCGGCTTCATTGCTGTTTGCGAACCGGGCTCGGTCTTCCAGCTCAATGAACACATCACGGTCCCGAGTCATCAACACGCGCATGCCGGGCTGCCGGTTCAGAAGCTCACGAAGCTGGAGCCCCACCCTGAGGGTAATATCCTTCTCCTCGGTCTTTCGGATTCCCCGTGCGCCTGGATCTCTCCCTCCATGACCCGGATCGATCACGATGGTCGTGTACTCCTTGGCGCGCAGTATCATAGGTTGCGCGGAAGGAGAGGTTGACGGGTGAGGGACTTCGTGCAAGTCAAGTGTAGAAGAAGGGGTTTCTGCAATGGGCGGAGTCACGTCAATGACCAAGCGAGGCGGATGGGAAAGCGTGAAGTGCTTATAGGTCCGGAACGATGCGCTCGGAAGAGA
>JAICUC010000359.1 GCA_025936075.1 Nitrospira sp.
CGCCGCGAATGCCTTCGATGAGCACCACGTTCTGCTTGATCTCGTCACGGACGATCTTGGCCACCGTCATATAGTCTCGGTAGGTGGTTCGTAGGTCCTCTGACGCCGAGTCTTGGATGTTGTCGATAAGTTCTTGGATCGATGTCGTTACCGGTTGCAGGCCATAGTGCACCGCCAGTTCCTGAACGAGTTGCTGTCGTTCATCGGCAAGAGACTGTAGCGACTCCAAGATCGACAGCCGACGGCAGTTGATGGAATGGAATTCGGTGATAGCGAGTGTCCGGATGGCGGCCCGTTCTGTATGGACCGTTTCAAGCAGCTGCCGGCAGGTTGCTTCTTCCTGGCACAACAAGCGGCAGAGCTGGGTGATCGCCGGCAAGAATGTGAACATGGACATACAGACTCCTTGTAATCATAAGCGCGCGCTGCATTCCGCCATCCATAGCCTCCTCCTTTGGAGTAATGGCGAGGGACTACGGCGAGTGAGAATTCAGGAGCCTGAAGAGACGAACGCTACAGTATGGCGTCGGTCAGAACCTGCTTAATGAGGGCATCTCCGACCGCACGACCACTGACATCATATGTCCCGCCGTCAAGAGCCCGCTTGATACGCTCCACATGTTCAGTCCGCTCGGAATCTGGCTGATCGGCCAGCTCCCGAATCCGTTGAAGCTCCTTCGCTTGGGCTGAAATCTGGACCTCATCCTTCCCGACTTGAGTGCGGGCAGCCGCTTGTCGCCCTCCTGAGCTTTCGGTTTCCTGAACCCCAAGCAACAGCTTTGCAAGATGATCGACCTTCCCATGACCTGAGATCTGCATATTGCTGCTCCTTCTCCGGCTTTTCCCCCAACGACTATTCTGAGAGAAGTATGGATTTTACCCCGATCGAGCCTCTTATCGGTTTCTACTCAGAAGAACTTGAGCGTTCCACCGGAGACGACGAAACATATTGTTGTGCATACTCCTGGACCATCTTCGCAATGCCGATTCCACCCGATTCAGCCGCTCGCTTCCCGATCTCTTCATCATAAAATGAGTAAAAATACGCCCCATGTTTATTGGCAAGGGCGCCTTCAGGAACCGTTTCCCTCATCACCTTCAGCAGATAAGAGATAAAATAGGCCTCGAACTGTCGCCCGGCCTGGATCAGTTGCTGACGCGCCTCAGCAGCGTTCTGTGATTTTGAGAGATTCACGTGGAGGAGAGCATCACCAGAGCGTGTGACCAACCCAGGATCCCCATATAATGGGATAGATAATACGGATTGGCTCTTTCCTTGTTCTATATCTGTCATATAAATCAATAATATATTTATATTACTTCAAAATTGGCTTGAAGTGCTCCTGCTGACTTGAGGGCTGAGAGTATCGCGACAAGGTCACGAGGCGTCACTCCCACTGCATTGAGAGCCCGCACCACCTCCCCCAATGTCACTGTTTCATCCACTACTATGAGCCGGGATTCCTGCTCCTTGATCTCCGTCTGCACATCCGGTGTGACGGTGGTCTGTCCCGCGGAAGAACCGATGAGCGGGGCCGGCGGTTGCGACACGTTCAACGTATTTTTGACCGAGATTGTGAGATTGCCGTGAGAGATCGCACAGGTTGAAATCCGTACATGTTCTCCCAACACCACTGTCCCGGTTCGTTCATTGACGACGACTTTGGCTATAGAATCGACGGTTACATCGAGCCCCTCGATGAATGCGATATATTCGACGACGCGTCCTTGGAAAGCTTGGGGAATCGTGGCCTTGACGGATCCGGCATTCACGGCTGATGCGCTGCCTTTCCCGAAGACGCTCTCAATGGCTTCGACGGTCCTGACGGCAGTCGTAAAATCCGGTTGCCGTAGCAGCACGGAAACCGTTTCCCACGAGTCAATGTTGACCAACACCTCTTTCTCGATGATGGCTCCGCCGGGAACCAGACCGGCCGCTTGATGATTCTTGACCACCGTGGCCCCTCCAGGGCCGCCCGTTCCGCCGAGAAAACCGCCGATTGAAACCGGTCCCTGTGCGACTGCAAACACTTGCTGATTCGCTGCCTTCAACGGTGTAAACAAGAGCGTACCGCCTTGGAGGCTTTTGGCGTTCGCCATCGACGACACCACTGCATCCAGCGTCATTCCCGGTCTCGAGAATGGAGGAAGCTTGGCGGTCACCATCACCGAGGCGATATTCCTGGTCAGTAACTGGATGGGATTGACCAGCAAATTCACGCCCATTTTATTCAACATGGACGTCATCGCCTGAATCGTGAACTGTCCGCCGATCACTCGGTCGCCGGTGCTGTCCAAGCCGACCACCAACCCGTACCCGATCAATTGGTTTTCGCGCACCCCTTCAATCACGCCGATATCCTTGATCCTCACCGCGTCGGCACTTGGGGGAGCCAATAGACAACCGGTCAATATCAGCGCGCCGTAAATCGCGGCAAGCCATGTGATTGGGATCATGCGTCGCTACCTATTCTTGCTACGGACGTTTGGAAATGGACAACTGTACCCTACCAAGTAGGAGGCGCGCTAACCACCCCGCCTCAGAGACTAATTCTTTCGTCGAGTCATGATCCATATTATCCGACACATGGAATCGCGTCCTGCTTCCGAAGGAAGGAGGGATAAAATCAGCCCGTCGTACCACTCCGCTCTGCACCATCATCTGTAGAGCTCGGAGATGTAAGGGGCGCCGCTGGGAATGCCTCTCCCCATTGTCGTACGCCTCTGCGAAGCCGCCATAGCCCAATCCTCTTTTTAGAATGGATAGACCCAATCGAGAATGCGGATGAACCAGCCTGGTCGCTGCACGTCGTCGAGAACACCGAGACCTGAATACTCGATTCTGGCATCGGCAATGGCGGACGACAGAACTGTATTCTTGGTATCCACATCGACTCGACGCACGATGCCGCCGATGCTCATCAACTGCTTTTCACTGTTTACCGTCACCTCACGGCGGCCTTCGATCCGGAGATCGCCGTTGGAAAGCACTTCAGTCACGATTACAGAAATTGTGCCTGTTAATGTCCCCGTTCGGTTGGTGGCCCCTTTCCCGTCGAATTTATTATTGGCACTCGCATTAATTCCCAATTGACGTTTCGTTTCGTCGCTGAAACGAAGTCCCGGCATCCCGATATACCCTGTGCCGCTCCCGGCAAGACTATTATTAATCGTCGAGTCCCGCTGGACAGCCGTTTCGGCTGATTTAGACCCTTTATGGTCTTCGGCAATCTTTACGGTAAGGATGTCACCGATGCGCATCGCGCGGAGATCTTCATAGAGATAAGCCCGCCCGTTCTCTTCCTGCCACAGTGAACCGATCGTCTTCGGCGGCGGCAATGGAGCCACGACGATCTTGCTTGAGACATTCGGCGGACTCGAACATGCTTGAAGGAGCAGCATGGCAGCGGCACAGAAACAACCGACTAATGTTCGTAAATAAATCACGGCATTGAAGCTGAACGGATTTTTGTACGCCCGTGCCTCAGTCAATGCCTCATGCTTCTTGGAACCGAAGTTA
>JAICUC010000182.1 GCA_025936075.1 Nitrospira sp.
GTGCAATCCGTTCGGTTTCGCTACCAATCTCGCGGATCGGATGCCACTCGATGGATTCTTGAGGACGTCTCCTTTTGCGTTCAGGAAGGTGAAGTGTTGGGTATTGTCGGTCCCAATGGATCGGGAAAAACTTCTTTGCTGAAAGTGCTGGCGAGGCTCATGTGCCCGCTGCAAGGCCGCATCGACTTGTTCGGACAAGAGTTAGCCTCGATGGCGCAACAAGAGATCGCGCGTCTTGTTGGTGTCGTTCAACAAGACACACAGCAGCTGTTCCCATTTACTGTTGCCGAAATCGTACTCATGGGGCGCTTCCCTCATCTGTCTCGTGGCCGATGGACCGGCGGATTTGGATGGGAGAGCCGAGAAGATGTGACCATCGCGGAGCAGGCGATGATGATGGTCGACATCCTCCATTTAGCGCATCGTGCGGTGACGGATCTCTCCGGGGGAGAGCGGCAGCGGACCATGATTGCGCGAGCGCTTGCCCAGAAAACGAAAATCTTGTTGCTCGATGAGCCGACCGCGTTCCTCGATTTGCAACACCAGGTCGAAATCTGTTCAGTGTTGCTCCGCCTGAAAGAGGAAAGCCGATTAACTGTCATTCTGGTATCCCATGATTTGAATCTGGTGAGTCAGTATTGCGATCGAATTCTGTTGTTGGATCGCGGCCGAGCGGTACGGCTTGGTCGTCCTGAAGAGGTCATTGAGCCGGGGGCATTGGAATCGGTGTATCAATGCCGAGTATTGGTGGATCGGCATCCGGATACCGGCTTGCCTCGGGTGACGCTTCCGGGACGCGGTCTGTCCGGTGGAACGTAATATGAGAACGGGCAAGATCGCGCTGCTTCATCTGGAGACGGTTCCCGGTGCCATCGAACGGAACCGATACGTGATCGTCGAAGCCATCAAACACGCTGCCGGAAAAGGTGCCGAGTGGATCGTGACACCGGAGCTTGCGGTTTGTGGACTTCAGTTCGCACACATCGTCGGGTCCGACTGGATACAGCCGCAACCCGATCCGTGGATGCAGCAGGTTTGCAAGTTGGTCAAGACATTGAAACGAACCGTATTTCTCGGGTGCCCTGAGCGGGAAGGCAATCGGTTCTATAATTCGGTGTTTGTCATCGGTCCGACCGGTGAAATCCTGGGTAAACACCGCAAGATCAACGTGGTAAGCGATTCGCTGTCATGGTCCAGTCCCGGGGACATTGTCGCTCCGATCGAATGCAATGGGATCAAGGTAGGTCTACTCATCTGCAGCGACGTCTATACGTCGAATATTGCCCGAGCGCTGAGATTTGAAGGCGCCCAAATGTTCGTGTCGCCGGCATCCTGGGGCCCGGGCATTCACGGTCCGAATGGGGAATGGGAGCAGCGGACCCATGAAACTGGACTCCCATTGATTGTCTGTAATCGAACCGGCGCAGAGAAGACACTGGATTTCTGGCAGGCTCCGAGTCTGGTCGTACAGAACGGTATGCGGCTGCTCGCACACACCTCCAAGAAATCCGCCGTGCTCACATTCAATTGGGATTTCGACGGCATGATGCCACGTTCCGCAAGGTACTCTATCGATTACATTCGACATTGATACGACGGTTGATCGCGGGCAGGAAGAGAGGCACCCCTTTCCTGCAAAAGAAACCGGGTGCGTAACAATTTTTCTGGAGGGATTCTTTAAGACCAGACCGTCAGCGACGGGGAAGATGGTGCAACTCCATCACGGTGCCGCCACTGTAAGCGGGGAGTGACTCTGCAAGATGTCACTGTGTGCCTCGGCACATGGGAAGGCGCAGAGACGCGACGAGCCGCAAGTCAGGAGACCCAACTGTCGGGATTATCGACACCCTTCGAGTCAAAGGGAGGTTTTCATGTCAAGGTTCGGCGCTCGTCGTGTTTTTCGTCTATGTGTTCTTCTCTTGTGTGTCGTGGTTCTCGCATATCCGGCCTCGGCTCAGGAGGTCGCGATGGCCGACCAATCAGAGATCGAGGCTCCGGACGTCGTCGTGAGCGCGACCAAGACTCCCACCCCGGCCAAACAAGTCACCAGCGCCGTCGAGGTCATCACCGGTGAAGAGATGCAACAGCGAAAAATCAAAACCGTTGCAGACGCGCTTCGCTGGGCGCAAGGCCTGTCGGTCAACCAGAGCGGAGGACCGGGAACGGTTGTGGACGTGAGGATGCGTGGGGGCACACCGGAGCAAACGCTCGTCTTGATCGATGGCGCCATCGTCAACAGCGCCACCATCGGTAATTACGATTTTGCCAACCTGACCTCGGACAATATCGAGCGGATCGAAATTTTACGTGGAAGCCAGAGCATGCTCTGGGGCTCGGACGCCATGGGCGGTGTCATCAACATCACGACAAAACGAGGACGGGACACACCCAATATCTCCGCGTTTACTGAATACGGCTCATTCAATACCATTCGAGGCGGAGCCAGTCTATCCGGTAAGAAGGGACCCATAGATTTCTCCGGATCAATCACCCGCTGGGACACGGCTGGTTTTTCGGCGATCAATTATCGGCGCGGCGCATCTGAGCGTGACGGATACCACAACTGGCAAGGCTCGCTTCGCCTCGGCGCCGACCTTCCCAAGGACGGCAGGCTTGAGTTCAATTTCAGATGGCTGCACGGCATTGTCAATTTTGACGGATTTGCATTCAATCCTGTGACCTTCGCATCCGATCCAGCTGATGTATTGGGAGCAAAATCCTCAGATGCTCAGTATGTTTTTTCCGGAAACTACACGCAGCCGATCACCGCATGGTGGTGGCAACGGCTGACGTTGTCGCGAGCGACTGATCGTCTCGTGAGTGACGGAGGAACAGTCGAACGCAATGTCGTGACCGGAGACATAGCGCCGATCGGCTTTCCTTTTAGGTCTCAAATCGATACCACCAGCAACAGAATTGAATGGCAACACAATTTTCAGGTCGGCAAGCCATTGTTGTTGACGGCCGGCTATCAATTTCGCGAGCAGAAAGGCGACAATCGCGACTTATTGACGAACACGACGACCTTTGAGAATAAAACCCTCAGCAGCCATGCCGGATTTGGAGAAGCCCAGTTGAATCTATGGGATCGCGTGTTCGGGACGGCGGGGATTCGACAGGACGAGTACAATGTGTTCGGAAGCGCAACCACCTACCGTGTGACCGGAGGATACCTGCATCACGAAACGGGTACGAAGCTGCGAGGCAGTTACGCGACGGGGTTTCGAGCTCCGACGATCAATCAACTGTTTTTCCCAGGGTTCGGGACCCCGAACTTGCAACCTGAGAAGAGCCAAGCCTTCGATGCAGCCATCGAACAAACCTTACCGCGTGATTGGGGTTCGATCAGTGTGGGATACTTTTGGACGCGATATCGAAATCTCATCTTGTCGGTGTTCGATCCAACCGTCTGTATCGCTCCTGGATCGTTTGGGTTCTGTGCTCAGAATGCGGGATTAGCCAGGGCGCAAGGCGTGGAAGTCAATACGAAGTTGAAAATGTATCGTGACGGACGCTGGGTCAAGAGCTTGGATTTGCACATCAACTATACCTACGCGGCCACGCGCGATCTTAGTAGCGGTCCGGATACGCGTCTTCCGAAGTGGCCGCTTCATCAAGTCACGACGATCATCAGCTATCAGCCCATTGAAGGTCTGCGCGCCAATCTGGAGGGACGCTACTTTGGCCAGCGGTTTAACAACGTTGGGAATGAAGGATCGATCCCTTCGCTATTCGTCTGGAATCTGTCCGCCAGTTATGATGTCACGAAGCAAGTCCAGGCCTATGTGCGCCTCGACAACATGTTCAATGAGAAGTACGAGGAAGTGCTGTTCTTCGGCACACCGATCCGTTCCATCTTTGGAGGCGTGCGGATCAACTATGATCTGCCGCTCTAGCGTCAGATGAAGCATTATCCCCGACTGGTTATTGCCGGGACATCAAGCGGCGTCGGAAAGACGACGGCCACATTGGCGATCCTGGCCGCCTTACGCGAGCGAGACCGCCGAGTCCAGCCGTTCAAGGTTGGGCCAGACTTTATCGATCCGAGTCATCACCGAGCAGCCACAGGCCGCCCGTCTCGGAATCTCGACGGGTGGATGCTCGGGTCGGAGCGTAATCACTCGATCTTCGCTCGCGCCGCAGCCGATGCGGATATCTCCATTATCGAAGGGATGATGGGGCTGTTTGACGGTAGCTCGCCGGTGAACGAGGTCGGCAGCACGGCCGAATTGGCGAAGCAGTTGAGTGCTCCCGTGCTGCTGGTAGTTGACGGAAGCGCCATGGTTCGTTCCGCTGCAGCGATGGTAGCGGGTTACGCACATTTCGATCCTGCGTTGCGCGTTGCGGGTGTTTTGTTCAATCGTGTTGGAGGCGAGGGACATTACCGCCTGCTGAAGGCGGCGGTGGAACAAGAAACAGACGTCGTTCCCGTTGGATATTTGCGTTCGGATGTCGCCATGGCAATTCCGGATCGGCATCTGGGGTTGGTCACGGCACTGGAACAAGACGATAGTCAGCTCTACCGGCGGTTGGCCAAGGCAGCGCTGGAGACCGTCGACCTGGATCGCATCGAGGCACTTGCCCATTCAGCTGGCATGTTACTGGAAGGAGTCTCTCAGCCGGTGATGAAGGACCACGGTCGTACAGTCCGCGTCGGTGTCGCGCACGATCGGGCGTTTTGTTTTTACTATCCGGACAATCTTGAAGTGCTGGAAGCTGCCGGTGCCGAAGTCGTGAAGTTTTCTCCGTTAAGCGGCCAGGTATTGCCGGACGTCGAGATGCTGTATCTTGGCGGCGGATATCCGGAAGTGCATGGCGAAGCATTGGCCAAGAACGCAACCATGCGAGCGGCCGTCAAACGGTTTGCCGAACGCGGCGGCGTCATTTATGCGGAGTGCGGCGGGTTGATGTATCTCACGGAATCGATCCGCGATTTTGAAGGCCGCTCACATGAAATGACCGGCATCTTTCCAGCTGAAGCGGTCATGCGGAAACAGAGCCTCACGTTGGGGTATAGAACAGTGGAATGTACACGACGCTGTATCCTCGGTGAAGTGGGCGTCACGACACGAGGCCATGAGTTCCATTATTCCACGCTGATTGCGAAAGGGCCGCTGCAGTATGCCTGTGCACTGAGCGATACTGGAGGCAGCATAAAGGAGCAGGACGGACTGACGAGAGACAACGTGCTGGCGCTCTACACCCATCTGCACTTTGCCGGCCGACCGCAGATCGGGACAGCGCTGGTGGAGGCTGCCCGTCAATCCACCGTTCGGATGTTCATGAATGCGGGTTGATCGTCATGATGGATCAAGTCGACCATACATCGAAAATGGAACGCCTCAAGGCGTCGGTTGATCGGCGCATCAAGGAGGCCCAACGGGAAAAAGGGCTCTTGATCGTCTACACCGGGGCCGGCAAAGGGAAGACGACCGCCGCGCTGGGAATGGTGTTGCGCTGTATCGGGCATGGCTGGAAGGTCGCGGTGGTGCAATTTATCAAAGGCGCCATCGACACCGCCGAAGAGCGCGCTCTACAATCTTTTGGCGATCGGGTCACCTTCCTCCGGATGGGAGAAGGCTATACCTGGGAAACCCAAGATCGCGCGCGGGATACGCAGTTCGCACAAGAGGCCTGGAAAACGGCTTGTGAATTTTTGCGCGATGCTTCGTATGCCATGGTCCTCCTCGACGAATTCAATATCGCGCTGCACTATGGCTATGTCCGTCTTGAAGAAGTCCTACCGGTGCTTCGCGATCGTCCACCGATGCAACATGTGGTGATCACCGGTAGAGGAGGACCGGCGGCACTTCTGGAAGAGGCCGATCTGGTGACGGAGATGAAGCAAGTCAAGCATCCGTTCCGAAACGGCATCAAGGCGCAGCCGGGAGTTGAATTTTGAGAGGCCCGGTTCAGAAAACCTGCGAGCGCTGCGGACAGGCGTTTCAATGCGACGGATATCAGTGTTGGTGCGGGACGATCGGTGTGACGGAAGAACACATGGATTGGATCGCAGCCCGGTATGAGGATTGTCTCTGTCCTGCCTGCTTGGGAAAGATCGCAATCGGTGAATTCGGCATTCATCCGGATCCGACAGGCAAGAGGCAAGCCGACTGAGATGACGCAGATTGACGGTCGATTTTCAGACGCGGAGCGCGATGCCGTCTATCGGGCGATCTTCGAGCGTCGTGATGTCCGCCGCAATTTTCTGTCGATGCCGATTCCGGATCATATTTTGATGCGCGTGTTGACCGCAGCCCACCATGCCGGGTCCGTTGGATTCATGCAGCCCTGGGATTTCGTGGTGGTCAGGGATCGAGCCGTCAAGAGTGCAGTGAAGAAGTTGTTCCTCAAAGCCAATGGCGAAGCCGCCACACGCTACCAGGGGAAACGCGCTGCACTTTACCGAAATCTCAAGCTTGAGGGGATCGAGGAAGCCCCGATCAATATCGGCGTGACCTGCAGTCGCCAGCGGGGTGGGCCTCATGTGCTGGGTCGTTCCAAGGTACGGGACACGGATCTCTATAGCACGTGCTGCGCCATTCAAAACCTCTGGCTGGCTGCGCGTGCGGAAGGCATCGGAGTCGGATGGGTCAGCATCCTCGATCACAGTGCCTTAAAACGGCTACTTGGAGTGCCCAAGCCGGTCAAAGTACTGGCGTATCTTTGCCTCGGGTATGTCTCGAACTTTGCGACACAACCGGATCTGGCCGCTGCTGGATGGCGGGAGCGGATTCCGCTGGAACGCCTCATCCACCATGAATCCTGGGGCAATACAGTGACGGAACGTAAGGAGAGACGGTGATGCGGATTACGAAGGTCTATACCAGGACAGGCGATGCGGGGAAAACGCGATTGGCTGGCGGACAGCAAGTATGGAAAGACAGTTTGCGCGTCGAAGCCTATGGAGCCGTCGATGAACTCAATGCGTCGGTCGGTGTGGTGCGGGTCATCAATGCCGACATGAAAGAGGAATCCATAGCGGCACAACGACTCGAAGACGAGTTGCGTTGGGTGCAGAATAAACTGTTCGACGTCGGGAGCATTCTTGCCACGGCACCGGGACAAACGTTCAAGAACATGCCGCGAGTGGTGGCGCCGGATGTGTTGCGCTTGGAAAAACTGATGGATCGCTGTCAAAAAGATTTGGAACCGCTCAAAGAGTTCATCCTGCCGGGTGGCGGGAAAGTATCCGGTTTTCTCCATCAAGCCAGGACGATCTGTCGTCGGGCCGAACGGGTGTGCATAGCTCTGTCA
>JAICUC010000423.1 GCA_025936075.1 Nitrospira sp.
ACTTGAATCCGGTTTTAAGACCCGTCTATTAAGACATAATCACGCCATCTAGGTGTCTCCACCGATAGCTTTCGTTCCTCGACCAGCGTAAGGTTCCGTGCGGCGGATCTAGCAGACAATAGATCCTGGAATGGCACTGCCCCTCACACCATAACTTACAAATTTATTAAATCCTCCCAAATTCTCACGGGTTTTAATTTGTTTGTAGAGTTGGGTGTGTCCTATGCCGAAGCGTCCTGCTATCGTTTCCCGTCATAGCCAATCCATCACTCCCAAAACACAATTCCGGCAACTCCCGGTCTGGCTCTCGAAAGCCGATGTCATCGCCTATTTCCGGCTCGGTCGGATTGACGCCCAAGTCATATTCGACTCCGCTGATCGGCGATGCGTGATCGACGGTGTTGAAAAAATCAGCAAATACCAACTTCAAACGCCACTCTACCGTGAGCTGATTCCGTTGATGCAACGGCATCCGTCGCGCCCGCCGATTCGTCGTCTGTTCCGGGCTGCCATTGAAAAAATTCTGGCCGACCCGAGCCATCCCCAACACAAAGCGGTCCCAAAAGAGTATGCGCGCTATTAGGGGGTGGTGCGCGATGAGTACGCGTCGCATGGTTAATGGCGCCTTGTTGGATGTGAAATCAGCCGCCGAATTTCTAAGCGGATCGGGAAGATGGCTACGGCGGCACCTAGATTGACACGCATCCGGTAATCACGATGACTACAGCAGTTCCGTCTGCGGTGTCTCGGTCTTGGTCGGACAAGCCCATCGACACGCCGTCTGGATGGTTGATTTCTCCACGGGCAAGGTCTTGACTGAGCGCGAATCATGGAAACGAGGACTGTTGGCTTGACACTCCACTGTTATGCTTGTTAGATCGGCGATAAAGGAGCCGAGATTGGCAAGGACAGGTCGGAAAATGATTCCATACAGTAACGCTGCTATGGGAGAGATGTTTGCACACATGGCTGAGATTATGGTGGAACACGGCCTTGTGGAACCTCAGGACGATGCGGAGGCCTTTGCCGGTGAGGTGATGAAACTTCTGCAGTCCCAAGGCCATGTGAATGACAATGGCGATGTGACCTTGGGCCGATTCATCTTACTTCCGTCCCATGGCCCTGAGGTCTCGTTGTTGCTGGTTTCACCTTTGCCCGCAGATCCCTATGATGATGAGCTTCGACGGAAACCCTCACCGATTCAATTCGGGCGGACTGCGAGCGACCAAATCGTGCTCCCCAGTCGAATGATGCTGACAATAATCGAAGAGTTGGCGAGTAATCCCGTCGTACCCGAAGAATTGCAGGTTTTATTCTTGAACTTCTCTCGTTGTGCGCTGCCGTTTCCAGATATCGTGTTGCCGCCCGAGGTAGAAACCGTCGCACTCCCAACCGAAAAGCACGACATTGTGGAAGCGCTGATGCCCGGATGCATTCTCACTGTGAATCTTGAAATGAAGGCTTGATCCTCTCACGTGATCCTTTTCAGAGCGACCATCTAACCTGTAGATCCGGTAGCCACCGCTTTACCAAGGCCAACGGAACCCGTATACTGCCGTCCGGGCTCCGGGTCGAGCGAGCTTGGTATGGAGGGGTGACGGAGCGGCCGAACGTGCCGGTCTTGAAAACCGGAGATGGGGTAACTCATCCGCGAGTTCAAATCTCGCCCCCTCCGCCATATATTCTCAGCAATGTTCGTCTTTTCTGCTGGAACTCCGGCTAAACTGCAGCTTAAGCCTCCTTTTGTATCTTGATACGTTGTTGCCTGGAAGTCGCCGAGTGTTGGACAACCGGATGAAAACGCATGACGACTGATTACAACGTGATTGCAGAGCAGTATAAGCAATGTAAAGAGCATCCGTGGCGTTCGCGGATCGAGACGTACTCAATAATGAAGCGCCTCGGGAATCTTGAAGGGAAAAAGGTCCTTGATGTCGCCTGTGGTGAAGGTTTCTATGCACGCAAACTTCGGCAATGCGGTGCGTGTGAAGTCGTAGGCATTGATCGCTCCGAGGCCATGATCCATTTAGCCCTCGATCAGGAATCACGTCATCCGCTGGGCATTACATACCGTGTCGAAGATGCTCGTACAGAAAGCGCTCGGCAGGAGTTCGATCTCGCGATGTCGGCCTGGCTCTTGGTCTATGCGCGTAACCAGGCTGAGCTTTTCGCCATGTGTCGTGGGCTCGCGAGCCGTTTGAAGCCGGGTGGACGGTTCGTCACGTTCACAGGCAATCCCAATCTCTACGCCTTCATGCAGGCCGATTACCGGAAGTATGGTTTCAGTATTACGCTCACGGAC